>CAZDVP010000001.1:0-96956 GCA_964508865.1 uncultured Bacteroides sp.
TCTCCAGTCCTCATAAGACATCTTTTTGAGGTCATTAACGGTAGTAGTAAGAATCCCCTTAGACTTACGATAGGTTCTGTAAGTGTCGAGGATAACTCCACACATCGTTGCACCGCCTCTGTCTATTGGATCATTCGCAAATCCTTTCTTTGTGGCAGCTGCAAACATTTGTGGAACTGGGAGAGCAAGTTCGGATTTTGTCAACCCTACTTCAAAGTAGAGGACAAAGGGAATAAGTTCTTCAATTTTTGCCATTTTTATTTCTCGTTGATTTGATGAAAAGTTTTTCAGTGGGCCAATTTGCCCTTATGCGATACAAGACCATCCCGTAGCTTACATTTTTGATTTTGCACCATTCGGTAATAGAATGGGTTTCCCCATCAATAGTAATCAATTTTGCATTGTATTGCGGTGCCCAGAAACAGTTCTCCGGATTAAACCCTTCAAGTTTATTGCGTCGGCAAAGAAAGAATCCATTCTGATAACCATGAGTAACAGCCCAGTCCGCGAATGTCTCAAAATCTGAAACCCATTCATCACATACCGTACACCCTCTTGCACCAACATACTTATACTGAGGGAAATTGGGATCATAACACGATTGCTTAATGCGACTCCATGAAGCATAGAGTCTGGTACGGCTTTGGCCGTGTGAGCTGTGAATCAATTTATTCTGACAACTCTGACACATAAGAGGCATATTTGATTTTCCATGAAGAAGCGTATATTTAGAATATTCACCCACATGGCCGCAAGAGCATCGGCACTGCCAGTTGTAAATATATCCTACGGCATTGTTCCATTTTATTTTTGAACCTCTTCCAAGTACCATGAGCTGACCAAATGTTTTTCCGGTTAGGTCAATACCAGACGTGAATCTGGCCTCCGCAATTTCGTGAAGGACATCATCTAATTCAACCAGACAATATTGGATGGTATTTTTGATGTCTTCCCGGTTCTGCAATGGTTCAAGCGCATGGCGGACCTGCGCAAGTCTATTCTTTATCTGTTGTTTTGTTGCCATGTTATTTGTTTCCAAAATCTGCCGGAGTCTCACCCCATCTTCGATTGTCCCAATGTCTCACCTCAATCGTGTCAACATCGGCAGACAGAACTTTTAGGAACAATTCTGCTTTGATGAGATCCTTGTTCTTTTTACTTGATGCGGTAGACTTGGCATTAAACCATGCGATAGCCGTTTTGGAATCAGTGTAAATGATTCTGGGGTGATAATCATTCTCAATGATGTATTTGACAGCCTCAACGACTGCTAAAAACTCACCAATGTTTACAGTCTGGTTTCCCAGATTACGATAGAAAATTCGATTACCTGTATTGAGATCAATAGCCTGATATTCGGTTATGCACGATTTAGTCGAATGAGCCGCATCAGTAGCGATGCCTTCAGTGGGCCGCTTCATTTACGTTTACGGTTTTTCGTAAACCGATCGTTTTCCATGAGAGTCAAAATCTCGTTGGCAGCGTTTTTGAAATCATCTACAACCTGTAGGAGATTCACAACATCCATGCGCTTTTCCAGTACAGACAGACATTCAGGGAGATTGCGTACTGAAGGTTTCTTTCCGGAGTAAGGGTCGAATAAGATGACTTTGTTGCCGAATCGGGCTTCAACCTGGTAGGTGCGGTTCTTGTCATATTTAGTAATCACCTGCGCCTTAAACTGAGTGGGGTCGGCTGCTATAACTACATATCCACTGAATGTTCCGTCTGGCTTTGTAGCCATCGGAATCAGAGTACAGTCATAAAGTACATTGGGGAAGATTTGGCCGGCAAGGAGTTTGTCGATGATACATACCTTTTTGGGGTACTGGGAGTCTTGTCGAACTCCGCAAATACGGCCTGTTTTGGGATTCTGAGAGACGAAGCTGATTAGTGCGCCCGTCTCCTCTGACTTAACGAATTTGAGTTTCGTATAGACTCGCGTTGTTTTGCTCTGTTCGGGCGTGTTATTTGTTACGCTTTTCATGTGTTGAAAATGTTTAGATATTTCAATTGTTCTTAATGTAGTTACTAATTACACTCCTAAAAGTGCGGAACTGCTATGCAAAGTTAGCTCTAAAAACTGTGTTTTCCAAATAAAAAATCGACTTAATGCGTTGGTTATCAGCCATTTCGCATTAAGTCGATTTTTAGAATTTGATATGCTAACTATAAGATAGTCAGATGAATATTCGTTGTTATGAAATTATTTCATCGTTATAGAAAGATTTTTCAATAATCTGCCTCTTTTTCTTCCTCCAGACGCTTAACATCAGGATAATCGAACACATTTTCATCATTCCTCACCGATATTGTTTGGACTTCATATCCATCATCAGCAAGTTTAGTAATGTATTCCAAACATCCTTTTGGAAACGATACTTTTGGTACAGCATCATTGATTAGAGTTAATGATAACGATGCGGCCACTTTTTTGGAATCTTCAAAGAGTGCGACATATTCGTCACCTACTCTGAAGAGAAGAATGGCCGTCGGGCACAACCGTTTGTAATGGTTGTATGCGTCAATTTGATTCTTACTCATAGTTCCGAGGTATTATAGTTTAATAGCAGCTGCGGCACATTTGTCGCAGAGGCCGTTATTTCTTGTATAGACACGTTTTGCAATACGCCGATCGCACTGCTCGCAATAGTAGTACCTCTTTGCTTTGCAGTATGCGGCATTACGTACTTTCTCCTCGCTAACTGCATAATGTTCACTCAGTCTTGCAATAATATGAGCGGCTCTGAACTTATCTTTATGCCTGAGCCGTTTGAAGTCTTGCTTTATTAGTAAATCTAACGCGACCGAATCGTTAAGCAGCTGCATGGAGTATAGTTTTTGAAGATCAAATTGTGAAACACCGGTAACTTCTGCCAACTTTTCAAAGTCTGATTCTTTCAGTCGGATCATTCATTCTTGTTTTTTCGGTATTTTTTGATACTGAGAATCGCCCACCCAATAAGGCAGCACAATCCAATGCCCAGAATACCAAAAATGAACATCCCAGGCTCACAATTACGAGTTAGCCAAGACACTAAAGCAAGCAGTCCAATGATTACCCATAGTGCCGCTACAAATACGAATAGGAGTGCAAATCCATATATTGTTTTGTAGACAGATGGCTCTTTATGTAGTAATTTCTTAAACAAGTTCATGCTGGTATAGGAAATAAATGATGTAAATAGATGTTGCAAATGACAATATGGCCGAAAATATGGCTATAAACGGTCGGCATAATTTGCTGATATTCTCATCCGTGTCAAATTCATTCCTGTGATAAAGCCAGTAAGCTACCAATAGGCTCAATCCTGTTACTATGCCGCCAATAATCAAAAAAGAAACCCCTATGATAAATTGTGACATGAGACTTTCAGACTTGAAGAATGTAAAAACTGCCGTCAGTAATGATGCAACTTCCCCAAATAGAAATCCCTCTATTACAAGGAATAAGCCAGTATAGAAAAGCCCCATCATTATTGTCTGCTGCATTACGATTTTAGATACTTTGCTGTTCATACATTATTTAGGTTTAATGTTAATATTACACTCATAAGCCTGACACAATGACAAAAACAAGTCAATCGTAATTACTTGACGCTTATTAACCACATTGCAGATTGAAGTGGGCGAAAATCCGGTCATTTCCGCTAATGTGGCTACTGTCCAGTTTGATTCTTTATGCTTAGTCAGAAACCATTTTAACAAGTCATCGTAATGCTCGATTTTAACCGATCTCCCAGGACCTTTCCCTTGAATGTACACACAAAATCCTAATGCGTCCAGATACTTAATGGCAAGTTCCATTTTATAATTATTGAACGCTGTTTCAAGACGTTGCAACTGGTTAAAATTGAACCCTGCTTGACGGCACAATTCATTCTTACCCAGGCCAACATTTTCTCGTGTTGCTCCTAATTTAGTGCTAAATTCTATTCTGTTCATTGTAAATTATTTGATGCAAAGTTAGCCATAAAATTTGGTAGTTACAAATATAAAACATAACTTTGCAGAAAAAAGTATGGGAAACGTAATGAAATGTCGGCTTTGTAGTTATGTGGGCCAAAAATTAAAGAAACTGTATGCTCATCAACTTATCCATTTCCCGGAACTTGCTCCCGAAGAACTGGAGAGGAATATGAGCAAATACTATTCCGTGTATCATAGGTCCAAACGAGCTACTGAACCGACATCTCATCCAGTAAAGAATGATCCAATGTCAATCCACATTGCCTCCTCACGGGTAAAACAAGTTTATCCGAAATTCAGCACTGAGGGCGGCATGGCAAACGATGACTACCAATATGGTCTCAGTGAAAAAGATTAGCCAGATTCATCTCTTTATCAACAGCGTCATTGATAGTTATTTGACTTGACTCAGACATCACACCGACATCAACAAGCCCTTGCGCGGCGTTCTTGATCAACTGGAGGCGTTCCTTGGTCTTCCAGTCTTCATTGATAGTTATAACCTGTTCGTTCATACTATTTTGGTTTAGGTTTTCTTTTCGGTGTAGCAAAATCCTCGATGCCATTGCGAAGTTTGTCGATCTCATTCTCAAACCAGTCCATTTCCTCAATGGCACTTTGCATTGCCTCCCCGGTTTTGGAACATTGGAGACCATCGGGCAAATTGTCGTATGCTTCCTGTTCTTCATCTCGAATCTCCCGAAGTCTGGACGTGGCATCGTCGATAAGTGAGCAAACTTCCAGTAATTCTTCTCGTCTTTGTTTGTTCATATCAAAATAAAGTAGTAAATTTGCGGAGTAAAAAAGATGGTGGTCAGAGTTTGCGGCCCCAAACCACCATCTGAGTTCCGAGTATTAGACTGTGCTTATTACGCCAGCTCCAAGTCTGAATCCCTTGCAATTCCTTTTAGAACAGTGCCATCAACTTCAACGCGATAGTACGACTCGTGTTCGTCCGTATCGTTCTCGCTGAAAGAGGTGTAGACTTTCTTTATCTTGCCGACCTTGCCACGATATTGAGGCTGTAGGTCGTTGCTCAGGATTTTTACCCGGTCGTTATTTTTGAATTTACTTGCTTTCATCAATTCTTTATACGTTTAAGAGTTGATTTTTCTTTCCATGCCAGATAATCAGTTCTGGCCTGTGACAAAAACTCAGTGGGTTTGATTTTAAGGTCTTCCACCCTAACAATGGGTATTCCATCGTAGGAAATGTAGATGCGACCGTCAAATTCAGTCACATTGATGTTTTCACGAGCGGTCAAATCATTGTAAGCGACACGCATTGCTTCATCATTTTTGCGAATGGACTCGCGCTTCTTTGCGACCCACTGACAGATGTTGTTAAATAAGTTCATTTCATAACTGTTGAAATTTAAGTGGATAATGTACGGTATAACCGCTATTTCAATTATGTGTGACAGTATCTCCGATTCGGTTGATACTTACATCTTGTATTTGTAAGCCACCTTCAGACTCATCGTTAAGTTCAAGATGAGTGTTGATACGCTTCTTGATTTCTTCAAGAGCAGACGTATCATCCATAGCATCAGGAACAACGACTTCGATAGTGGCCGTAACATCAACGGATATTGTTCGTGACATAGCTATCGTGTTTCAAAGTCAAACATATTTTCCTGACAGTTGGGGCAATACCATTTATAGTCCATCTCAGTCTCGTGAATCTCTGGGAGTAATTCACCGTGACAATGAGGGCAATATTTCTCTTGTCCGATCGGGAGTACCGGATAGAGCCAGTCTATAGGAACTTCGTCGGGCAGTTCGCCTGTTTGATCGTCGAATAGAATATAGGGGGTAAGGCCAAGCCCGGCTTGACCATCTACACATGGCCCCTCCCCAATGTATTGAGTAACCTTGAAAATTCCCAATGGTTCATCACCTTCAGCAACGACATAGACTGTTTTATCAGGCTCCAATTCATCAATAAACTGTGCCTTACGACAACGAATGATATTCTCATCAACAGTGCGGAGATTATCCCAGGCATTAAAATATTCGAGACTTATCCCGGCAGCTGTTAATTCATCCTCGGCCACATCTTCCCAGTCATGATAGCCATAGTCAAGAATTTCAATGAAGTTCTTACCGTCAAAATCAAGAAGTTTGTCCACGAGAATGGTGCCGAAGAAATTAACAGTCACATTCTCTTCAATAGTGGAAAGCTGGCCGGTGTCTTCATCAGAGTGGCGAATGTCATATCCTATCCATTTTGCCGGAAGAGTTGATTTGTCTATCCGTCCTTCGATTAGCATTGCAGTTACAATCTCTGTCCTGCTATTGTCAAATCGGGAAGGGATTGTGAGGTCGATAAACTGAGGCTTAAACTCTTTATCATCTATTAGTTGTTTCCACGTTTTCATACTGTCGAACTGTTGGTTTATAAGTCCATTTATAGATTGCGGATTTCTTAGGGGTTGGTACACCATCCCAAATGAGATATTCCATAACACGAGGCTTTTCAGATAGAACTATGCCTGGAGTATACTCGTGAGCATAGGTTATCAATTCGTGCAAAGAATCTCCCCAGACTTTGAACTCACGGAGTTTATGGTGACTGCCGTCCTCACAATCCAAAGCGGTCATTTGAAGGAATAATTTATTCCATTGAGGTTTTGTATGAATCATTTACGTTTCTTTTTAGGATTTAACTTCCCAGCCTCAAACAGCTGCTGTTTTCTGTTGCGATATTCACGCTTTTTCTGCGCCCAGTATTCAGCAGTACGCTTCGGCTGTTTTGATCTTGGTTGGGGGTGGAGGATGTTTTGAACGCTACGTTTACTACACCCAAACATCTCAGCCAATTTACGATGGCTAAAACCATCTTCATGCAGGAGCTTAATTGCTTCTTTCTGTTCTTTCGATAGTTTACATCTCCGGTCCAGTTTGGTTCCTGCGATTTTTATTTTTTCGCTCTTGTAGGGCATTTATCTATTTTTCATACACTAAAAATTAAAGCCGACCTTCTGAATTTGGAGTGATTCTATAAAATGATCAATGTGTTGATCCAGAAAGGTGTCTTCTGAAAGAAGACAAATGTGCCTCCTCCTCTGGAAAGTGGAGGAGGCAATGATTCGTTTCTGGATCTGCTGAACTTAATTCATCAAGTACGGCAAGTTCACTCAAACTGTTTATTATTTCCCATAGTCAATCAGATACGGAGCGTTTCTATAAATTGTTCATATCAGTCCTGCCTACGAAGGATGCTCTGACCACAGAGGTTGGCCGGGAAGGGCCATATCTGTTGGTCCGAGCATCGTGTCTAAGCAGGAGCGATTAAATTCATCTGTCTAACTATGTAAATCCGCTCTATTTAGCCATCTTACAAGCCGAGGTGTTTATCTAATTTGTTCATATCTGGCGGAATTTGCATTTGTCATGTCATCCGAAAGATGATCTGACAGAGATCAATGTCGGATGACATGGCGAAGATCAAAGCCGCTGGATTGAATAACGCTTGTCTGATGGCTCACTGACTCACCCAAGTCTTGTTTCAATTATCGACGAGGACGGCGATTCTTATTGATTTCACGCATCAGTTTTCGTGCCTCGCTCTGCTTGGCCCACTCACGCTTGGTCTCTTCGTAGTTGAAGTTGTTATACTTCAAGAACTCTTTCAGGAGGCCGAGCATTTCGTAACCATAGTCGTTCACACCACGATTGACAAGTTCAGTAGCCTTGCGCTCCAGTGCGGCAAGCGACTCTTCCTGCTGAATGAAGTGACGTACATCTCGGTAGGAGCGGATGCAAGTGTCACCACTTGCGTTGACTTGCAACAGGCAGTTCTCGAAGAGGATTAAGTCCTTGATTGTGTAGTATGCGCCGGCAGCTTTGTATGCGTTCATAAACGAAGGACACATTTCCGGATAGTAGACGATACCTCGACGAAGTGCACTGAACTTCTGAACCGCAGCATAAAGAGTCTTAGGGAGTTTGGAGACGGATATTGTCCGGATTGCAGTTTCAAGCGTTTTGTAGAATGAGAGAAGTTCATCGGTATGGATGCCTTTGCCATTGTTCATCCAATTGCAACGCAGTTTGACATATTTGCGACCCTTGTGATTACGTTGAGGCATATTCTCGATATACTTCTTCAGACTGCTGAGGAAGTGGTTTGCCATATCAAGAGCGATGGTCTTGTTGTACCAGCGATTACGGTCTTCGTAACCCTCGGTGTCGTTGTCAGCCGCCATCTTCTGCTGACGCTTCAGGTCGTTGAGAAGAACATCCCAGCTGTAGTCGTAGCCCTTGCGCTTCAGCATATCGTGAAAACCGACTGTGAGATTGCGACGGCCCTCCTTGTAGAAGAGCATCTGGAGACACTGTGAAGGAATCCAGCGGCGGACAATGCCCTCGACTTCGATGTAGCCGTCTGCCTCGATTTTATCAATGAGGCCGGCGATGATACGAGCGGCATTAGGAGACGAGAGGGCGGCAGAGAGTGTCTCCTCAATGCTTGATGCTCCAGAGACAGGAACACGATCGGTGCAGTGAACCGAGGTACAAGCGAGACCGCTGGGTTCAGTGGGAAGCACGACCGTTCCGAGGCCGCTATCCTTGCCGATAGCCATACCAGACACCGGGTGCTGGTTAGCCGGGATGATGATTTCTGCGCCACAGTTGGAGCAGATTACTTTGGTTGTAGACTGAGTGTTGTTCATACGATTTGATGATTTCTTTGTTGCCATTTCTGTAATTATTATGAGTTTGTAAATTGATTGTTTGTTTTTTTAGAACCAGTCCTTTCTGAGGATGAAGGATTTGTCAGTTCCCTGATAGAACCAGTCCTTTGCGAAGAGTTCTTCCGGATTGAACGATCCGTTCAGAAGTGAAAGGAGAATGAAGACCTCCAGTTCGGCCTGAGCGACATCTCTTGACTTGGGGTTGTTGAGGGCATCGTGGCCGCACTCCTTTATGAGTTCCGACACTGACAATGCTTTGAATTTTGCAGTTCGCTCTTTGGCCATTGATGATTTAGTCGGTCGGCTGTACTTGTATGTGTCATACAGATTTTCAACCTCATCCAGCCAAACATCTAAATCCGGATGCACAGGGATTCCATACGGTGTTTTGGTTAGATCCACCACCTTTCCGTCGATTATTAGACTTCGTTTCTTGAAGTCTACCCGAAAGCGAGAACCTTTGCTCACTTTCTCAATTACATTTTCGTATATTGTGCTCATTGTTAAGAAGTTTTCAAATTAGTTGCTCATCCCGTCGTCACATAAATTTAATTCTTCCATGATATACCGGCTGAGGTCAGGTCCCGAAGTGTGCAGGACTCGAAAGTCATTCGAGTCGAAACACTTCGTGTCCCTGAGTTGAAAGCCGGTAGATCTAAATAGTCGGGCCTTGCAACTGTTTAGGCTGTGCTACCGTTTGGACTTTCGCACTGGATTGTACGTCACTGTAAATTTGCCAATTCATACTGTAGGAGCAAGCTCCGGCGGCTGAAGGCTTCCAGGAAGTAAGTCCTGGAAGGCGGGGCCGAGGAGCTGGATTGCAACAGTATGACTAAAGTTTCCAGTCTTGATAGCCCTCTTCGTATGTTCTTGATTTCTCATAGTTTGTAACGCATTTATATAATCTTGTAAATCTATTACCTGTAAGACCACGGTAATATCTCCCACTACCTGTGTATTACAGGTAATAGTAAAAAGGGAAACTCTTTGAAATCAAGTGCTGCATTGCATAACATTGATTGTTAATGGTGTCACAAACATGGCGCATTGATATAATCTGTTCATAGGATCCAGTTTAAGAACTTCTGAAGGGCTGGTAGTCATCCAGCCATTCAGAAGTATCTCAGTACACGGCGAACTGGATCTTAAATTGAAGTTTGCCCTCACCATTGTTCATGCGCTTGATAAAGATGGTTCAATTTACGGACTTGGCACGTTGCTGAAATCATCTCATGTGGCCACGAGAAGTCTGAATCGACGGGACTTGGAACGCCGACAGCAATCGGCGTGGAACGTCCCGTCGATTTGGATTATTCTCGTGTACCTAAATGTGTCCGTCTCATCTGAACCTGTCGTGCTTAAATATCTCTGACAATTGAATCGTAAAGGTCACGGCCATACAAGAGATTGTTTCTCATACACCCAAGAGAATAAAAGCCTTCGATACGTTCTCCAGTCTTTTCTCTTAAAGTGCGAATCTTTCGACCCTTACCACGAGCAATGCAACCCTCTTTGCTGGTCTTTACCCAACCGAGACCGCCGATGTCGTTCATGCCTACTGATTTCCCAACCTTCACTGCCCTCAGACAGTCAAGTACAAATCCGTTCAATGTGTCAATGTCAGACTTTACATTGATAGTCTTCAGAACACCGGTAGCCCAGGAGTATTGTCCGTCTCCATAATAGAGCCAAGACTGAACTGAGTGCAAAGCAGTCTGGAATTTGATACCAGTTCGTATTTTTGAGATAGTACGTGATGTAACCTCCTTGACGAATGATTTTATTCGATTACTGCTCAGACTGATATTGGCTCCCTTGATTGAGAAGCCGAGGAACTTGAACCAATGGTCATTGTCTATGTACTCGACCTTTTTGGGATTGAGTCTCATATCCATTTCCTCCAGTGTTGAAACCAAGACCTCCATTGCTTTCTCATATTCCTTTCCGATGAATAAAATGTCATCTGAATACCGGACATAATACCCTCCAGCCTTGCCTCCGTAATTATCGTTAATGACCTTATCGAGGTGGTAAAGAATCGTATCGGCCAACCAGGAGGCAACAGCGCACCCTTGTTTAAGGCTCTGATAGTGTGTCACCTCTTCTTTAAGTTCGCTGTCATAGAAGAGGTCGAGGTGGTAATACTCCCGGACAATATCAATTATTAGGGATTTCCCATATACTTTTTCAATAGCGTCAAACTTAGAGTCAATGTAGCGAATAGGAACCGAGTCAAAATATTTACTCAGGTCGGCTTTCCATCCGATTATATTATGAGAGACCCCACTTAACTTGTCAATCATCTGACTGGCGTGGGTCACGATTTTGGCACACCCAATTCCTTTTTGATAAGATGTACACTGAGGGTGAATCCAACCTCCAGTGGAAGCGGTGAGATCAAAAAGTAGATCGTTGACGATAGAGAGAAACACCCTGTCTCTATCGTTGTTGATGAATACAGTGCGAAACTCGCCCGGAACATCTTTGGGGATTTTGGCGGTGTGAGGACGTTCAATATGATAATTGCCGGACACAATCTCTGCCAGCAAATTCTTACGCCCATTGGGAGACATAAGGTCTCTAAGCACCGCCTGACTGATTCCTTTGAAAGCCCCTTTGTTGAGAGCATCCTCCCAACGTTTCTTTTCAAAGAACATTTCTAATATCTTGTCTTCCATATTAGCCTAATACTAAATAATTATTGATTGCGTCTTCTTCTGATACTCCGAATGGAAGTGGCAACATACCTTCATCTTCTCCCATTTTTGTGAAAAGTTGAAATAATTCGTGAGTACCATTTGCTTCATCGTCAGAAGTAATGAGGATTTTCTTGTCTCCATAACCGACTTTTACAAGACGAGCCGATTCCTCAGCAAGTTGCTTAATCGTGATTGCTTCCATTGTGAAATTGAGTATCGTTCATAATTCAATTTGGTATATTAGCCGGGCCAGAAAACTGGCCCGGCAGTAAAGAATGAAGAATGAGGATTAAGCCTCACACGCTACAGAGGGACGAACCGTATAGTTGGTATACTTGTTGAAGTAGTTGCCCGTGATACCAGTACCGAAATACACGTACCAGGAGTCGTAGCTACTGTACTCGCTACTCGACCAATGGTTCCCAGCTTGGAGTTCGTCACCACCAGCAGCAACTAATGCCTTGTTGACTTCATTGATGAAGAGGAGGATGAGGTGCAGCTGGGCCACACTGGGGATGTACTCGTTGTCCTTCAAACCAATCTTGGGATTGAGATAAGGACGAAGACGAGCGGTGTTGCCTTCACCATCCCAGTCTGCCATAGCAGCGTTGAATGATTTACGGTATGCTTCCGGGGTTTCGGAACACTCTTTGTCCTCGTCGATGAGAGCCACATCGTTGCCGTTTGCAGCATCATGGAGGGCAACTGTGGCCACATGGCCCATAGCCTTGACTGCGACACCTACGATTGCCTCCTTTTTGACGAGACCGATGTTCTCAACTGGCATCAGAGTCTTGTCGGTCATCACATAGTAGATGCCATCACTGGTGGGCTTTACGTTGATGTTCATTGTAGAGGTGGGTTTGTCGCTTTCAAGCACAAAGTCACACACCTCTTTTGCCTTGTTTACGTCGAAACCGACGGCACCGACTACTGCGGCGCGAAACTCTTGGATTTCTGTAAGATTTCCCATTTTGTTAATTGTTTTATTATGCGGTTAATTGAAGTTGGTTAGCGATATATTCCATCTCAGAGTAAGCGATGGAGTGGCACCCTGCGGTGAGGATGTCATTGCGATAAGAAGTGATCGTCCAGTGATCGTCAACTGCACGGCAAATTTCACGAGTGAACTCGGCAGCGTTTTCATGCCATCTCTTGACAAGAGACCATAGACGTTTACATTCTTCGATAGTGATTTTGATGCCCTTAGAGGTTTCTACGATAGCACCCTTGATGCGGAGTAAAACATTGCCTCCATAGAAGACACTGGGGCTTCCTGTGTTGTAGAGTTTGAAACCTTCGTGATACAACTGACGGACACCTTCCGGGGTCTTTTTCAGTTCGTCGATGTATTCTCGCTTAGATGCTTCAAGTTCTTCGTAACGTCTCCGTTCTTCTTCGACCTCTCTCCAGTGCTGATCCCAATGAGCACGAGCTTCTTCATGCTGGCGTGTCTCTTCCTGGAAGCCTTCCAGAACCTCTTGACGCTTGTTGATGACCCACTGACGCTGCTGTTCGAGCGGAAGAGAACAATATGTCTGATACTCTTCATAAGTCAGACGTTTTTCTCTGTGCCATGAGCAGAAGTGGAAAACGGTGCCGTTGAAGTTGAAGGAAGTTGGCAGATTGTTACGGAATGGACTGAGAGAATCATGTGGCATCCAGCCTCTCATTCCCAGATGTTTCTCCAGCCGCTCTTTCGCTTTCTCACAAGCAACTTGACGAGCTGCTACTAAGTTAGCGGTGTAGGCTGATTTAACATTGGTCTGGCGAAGATTGTACAGCCATTGTATGTAATCACCCTTCTTTTTGTGCTGAGTGATAGATTTCTTGTTGATTGGGTTGTCGGTCACAACTGGAGAAACCATTCCATGAACAGTCGGCCTTACCATTTCTCCCCTCCAGCCTGGACCCTTAACAAATACCAATGAGCGGAGGCGGCGAGTCTTCTCTGCGTTTTTCAGAGGCTCGATGCGTTTTTGATAATCGGCCCATGTACCCTCTCCGTTAACCATGTCAACGATAGCCTCAATCGGATCGTTGTCAAGCATCATCTGGAGGAATTTGCGAACTCGCTTATCTACCTGCTTGTAGGTGCAGTTAATACTCCGCATATATGGAATATGCGTCCTGAAGTCATCGAACTTCATTCGGAGAAGTTTCTTGACAGTCATGCACCCAGTGACGTTAAACCAGCGGACCATTTCCTCATAACCCTTACGAGAGAAAGGGTGACTGAGAGCATTGCAATCGGGAACGAGTAGACAATGACTGTATTCCTCCATCAGGTATCTCATTCCGAACTCTATCAAAGCCTTATTGCGTTGTTCTTTAGTCTGTCCGTGATAGAAGGAGATAATACGATACGAACCTCTTTCGTGGCCTTTGAAATTGAATATCTCCTTAGCTATGTCGTTGGGAATCGCGCTTCTGACCCAACCTTGATGGCCAGAGGTCGTATTGCTGTAACTTGCAGTGTCCAGCAGAAATAGTACCTTGCCGTTGATCTCAATTCGCTGTCCGATGCAGGTGCTGTATGAATATATACAGCCATCATCGTGACTCATGTGAGACGAGTTGTGCGCCTTGTCGAGATTGTGCGCCCAAGCATGGGCAACCGATGAATAATCACTCATTTTGTATGCTGTTGTTTTGTTGTTGTGTTTACGAATAGTGAAATTGCATCTGTGTGGAGTGAAAAGTTGTCCAAAAAAATGAAAGGAACCACGATTTAGGTATCGTAGTCCCTTTCATTGGCGGACAAATCAGCAAACCGCCACACAGCTACAAAATGTTATTGTCTTCTTCAGGAATGATGAACACATCGAGATAACCCTCCGCGTCTTCAATCCCTTGGATATATGCTTTGCGTTCCGCTTCTGTTTCAAACTCTCGCACCATCAGTCCTTCCTCACGAACTTCTTCAATAAATTCGCGTTTCGCCTCTTCGGTGCCGTCTTCGTACCAGACTCTAATTGCTGGCTTGTAAAGGTTGGCACCTCCAATAGTCGCCACCTTATACATCCTCTTCTTCGTCATCGTCGATCTTTTTAGGGATTTCAAGATGGTCTGCGATGATTTCAAGGTCAATCCAGAACCCGTTCTCAACATAAGCGTCACCGAGTCGTCGGGCAACCTGGCGCATCTGAGCATCGGTTACATTGGATGTATCATAACCCTTCGCTTCGAGATCTTCACGAGAAACACTGGCGATTTCAAAGAACTCCTGCGGCAGAGAAACATCGGACACTTCCTCAGTTTCTGGAATTTCATCCATAAGAAAATCCAGATGAGCAACGAAAGCGTCATAGGGATCGAACTCAGCAATGTCACCGGAATCGTCGTTGTAACGGCCAACTATAGTGACTCCGCCGTCTTCATTTACAGACGCTTGGTAGACTATGACATCCACCGGTCCACTGTCAAGGTTGAAACCGATACACGGTATATTATCGCTTTCTTCGATTTCGTCATCGTCATTATCGGCATCGGGGTTCTTCCATGTGTATGAACCACCATGCGCTTTAAGAGCAGCAGCCAGCTCTCTTATACTCTTTTCTTTGATTTCACGAGCTTGCTTATAATAATCAGTATGTTTCATTTGCTTAATATATTGATAGTTGTAGGATTTTACACCAAGTTTTAATTGAGGCATCCCAGTATCTATGCCGAACTTCATCTTCAGTGATCCGTAATCGGACCGCTGCGATTTTGACAAGTTCGACATAGATCTGTATGGGAGGCCAATAATCAGCAAAATGGTGTTCTTTTAAGAATTGTAGAGGACAGATAACATCAATCCTCGAAACATGGAGAGAGAATCCCATTAGTCAATTTTCCATGAGTTGTCCTGCAATGCCGCATACTCTTCTGGGGAGAGGAGAATCAGAGGCATATACATATTTCCGTCAGACTGGAATCCACCCTTGTTGATATTCCCTTCGCTCTTGACGAAATTGCCTTTCATCTCGTAGAGGATAGCGTTCACAGCATCAAGCAGTCTTTCGTTGATTCGGATAACTCGTGTGCAAGAGCAAGAGAAGTCATCATCTGTGAACTCAACGCCGTCATACTCTTGGAATATGGTTTCATCGGAAACAATTTCGTCAGAACTTGCCATATCTCCCCAGGACGGATTACCATTCTCGCATAAGTAGCGTTGCTTCAACTCTATGAGTTGGTCACGCTGGAGTTCGTGTACATTCATTGCAGATGACGTTTTGTGTTAATACGATTGATCAGTCTCTGGCGATTATTAGAATCAAGAGATTTGAAGAATTGAGGGAAAGCGTCGCTATTGCCCTCAGACATTTGCAGGTATCGTTCCCAAAAATGGGATAGATGTTCTTCCGGGAACACTTCTTTACATTCGTTTTCGTTCCAATCGAATCGAATGTAGTCTAATATGCCAGAAATATAGTACCCGGTTTTCGGCAGGTCACGAGGTTCGCCCTCTTTACGAGCTGCACATTCGAGGTCGGTTTCGACCATCACATAACTACGATGAGTCCCCAGGTCAGTAGCACACCACACCCAGCAGTCGAGCTTGGGGGAGTATGCAAAGGCAAAGTCTGTGAAGTGCTTGCACATATAGTCCACTTCTTCTTCGGTCATATTGGTGATGAAGAACTGGTAGAAGTCGTAATCGGGGTATTCGTCTTCATCTTCTTCTTTCTCCCACTCGTGACCGCAATCGTGACAGTAGTAGGAACCGTCACCATCGTTATCAACGTCATCGCTACCACACTCCGGGCATACGACATCTTCTTCCACTTCTTTGCCTAATGTTGACCATCGAACATCATCAAAGAGTTCTTCGTCAATCTTCGGAAGGTCGTTGCAAAGCACATAGTCTTTGCCAAGCCAGTCAAGTGCGGTTGCTTTGTTTGTTAGATATAATTTCTTTTCTTCCATTTTGCTAATTTTATTGTTATTATGGTTCGTAGAAGTCTACGGTCGTAGTGTTACAGGCTTTTCCCCAAAGGGGCCTGTGAGTAAACGATTCATCGTTGTGATACTCACAAACATATCCCCTGGGGAAATTGTCGTGTAGCCATTCGTCCATCTCTTCAATTTCCTCTTCGGAGAGACCGGACGGATCACCATATTCCAGATACGGTATGGCCCATGTTGGCACCTGTTCGGTGGTGATTAACTGAGGCATATCAGAGTTCAAATATTTGTACACCTTTGTCTCGCACGGCTTGGCAGTAATAACCACCAGCACAGTTCTGACTGCAACTCAGATTATAGAATGACTTGGGCAATTCGCCACAGTTAATCAGTTCACACAACGCCTCTGATTGAAACCCTCTCATTGACCCAGTATTACCTTTGCGAGTGGCTACGAGTCGCGGTTTATTGTTTTTCACTCGATAGATATTCAAAGTGAAGTTAGAACAATAACTTGCTCTCGTGTACTTTACGGTGAATATGTAAGTTTTCATTTCTTTTCGATGTATAATTTAGCAACGTTACATTCAATCTTCACTCTGATTTCTTCAATGTCATAAAAACTCTCCTGATTGTGGAACTTCAATCGCTCTCCAACTGTACGGTTATCCCCACGAAATTCACTAAAGATTTGGAGGTAGGCATTGTATTTGTCTATCAGCGCAAAGAACTCTTCGTCAAATTCTTTGCGGATATTGTGCTCTTTGTTATGGTTGTACGCCTTAATGATAGCAGAAAACTCCTCATTGACAGGTAATTTGATTTCCGGATTGTTAACCACAAGAGTCTTATTGGTATCCAGATGTACGCTAAAATTAGCCGGGAACATTGTCGATAACTCATCTAATTTCTGCACATACGAGTCACCACCACTAATTAGCTTACCTGTTTGTGCATTGGTAATTAACCAATGCAACTTAAAAATTGCTATTCTGTTTTCCATGCCCGTAAATTAAGTGTGGGTTGACCAGCCATATCCGGCAGTAAGTTGAACACTTCCGTTTTGCTTATATCCGGTTTCCGGGAATCCGTGAAAAATGATACCGCCACAGAGACCTTGACGGCCATCAGCACGGTGTTCCCCGAAACTGAGACAGTGTTCTCCGTATTCGCTTCCGATTACGTAATAGTTGTCTTCGTCTTGTGTCTGAGAGTTGAGTTCAAACATCAGGATTCGCATAATGCAATCCTGAAACGAATTGTATGGATGCGGCTCGTACTGATTGAACTCTTTGTTGAGGTCATCGAGTGCTTGCGCAATCTCGTCAGTCATTACTTCCTGTGGAATAACCTCGCACAGTTTATACACCAGAGCCGACATTTGGCTAAGGTGATGTTGTTTCTGTTCCATAGCATACTTCATTGCCTCCTGGAACTTCTTTGTAGCTGTAATTTTCATGTCTTAATCTGTTGTTGCTAAGAAATAGTTGAGGTCTTCACCTTTCAGATTTTCCATTGCCCAAGCATCGGTCTCTTTCCACAGTCGATCATAAACCTGAGCAAGTTCAAGATGGTCGTGGTAATGCTGATAGATTTTCCAGTTCAGCACCATGATGTATTCAGTAAGACCTTCGATGCCGAGCGACTTTTCCTTCATCTGAGGCCATGAGCGTCGATGAGTGTCAAGCACTGCATCAGGTTCCTGACCATTCAGGACAAATACGTCAGCAATGCTAAAGTCCTGCCAGAATGTAGTGCAGGGCTTGTAACCGGTCATTTCCTCAATGGGCCATGCCGGTAAATTTGCGAAAAAGCCTGGATTCATGTCGTTGCGATATAGTAGTTATTGTTGATTTTGAATATCCACCAGAAGTTTTCGTGAAACCGATAAGCCTTCTTGCCATTGACATCGACCTCTGCCCAATCGACCTTACCAGTTTGATCAAGTTCGACGAACATATCACAGTTGTAGGTTGATACCATGAGTACGTCTCGCTCGCCTTCTTTGAAGTTGGTGTGATTGAGTTTGGGACAGCCGTTGGCTTCTATCCATTCCATGACCGCGATTGTGCCACAGCCGATGCCAGTGAGTTGGATTGTTTTCATTGCGTAATCCGGTTGTTCTGGATCATGTTTTACCATAACCATTATGCGACCTGTGAACTCACGACTTAGACCGGCAACGAAGCCTTGCGCTTGGATGATATACTTATCCGTTTCCAGCGTCTTTGTCATAAGTTCACACATTTTCGACAAGTCTTGTGGCGCATACACGAACCTGCCGCTAAAGCCATAGATTGCGGCGAACTTAGCACGGCCTTCTTCGTTCATTTGGAGTTCTCTGAACTCGCTGCCCTCCATCATTAGAGCGGAGGGGATAATGTCTGTTAATTCCATATTTTGCTGATTTTGTTGTGTTAGTGGAGAAGGCGACCACGATGATCGCAACTGTTTGTTGATTGCTCCCACTTTGCAGGTTCTTGACCATCCGGATTGGTACTGCGATCTGGCAAAGCAATTCACTGGCAGCGTTTCCCAGTGAGTTTCATCTCCTAATTTTTATGCGGATTCTTTTAGGTTGTACTCAGAGATAACTTCGTCTATCAACTCTTCGGTTTCCATATAGAATCCCCAACAAGAGCCGACCTCTTCCCATTCCACATCCTCTTCATCTTCACGGTCTTCATCTTCATATACTTTTGTGAATGGGACTTTCTTTTCAAGGACGTAGCCTTTGACATCGCCCCACATCCACATCCCGATTTCTTTGACTTCCAAGTCAATCAGATGCTCTGCGTGTTCTTTCCAAGGCTTGTCAGTATTACCGACCATCTTGTCATATCGTTCCTTGGACATATATGCCACGCCTCTCACCAAGTCTCCTTGGGAATATCCGGTGGCGCTCCATTCTTTGAGGACGAAATCTTTGGCACACTCTTGGATAAGGGCGATCAACTCGTCTTTATCCAAATGCTCAATCAACTCAGAACGACAATCATGTTTTTTCAATTCATGCGGCTCGACCCAATATTGAGTCTCCCATGTTGCGTTTTTGCCTCTCCAAGATTGCCAGATTTGTAATTCCCATTCGTGCTCGTGTTGATTGTAAACAAAGCGAAGATTTTTCACCTTTCCGGCCTTGTAATAAGCAATGATGTCTTTTTGCGTCACTACATCTGCGGCCATATAGCGCAAAGCGTCTTCCAGAGAATGTCCTCGGTTTTCACAAAACCAGTCCTTCCAATTACATTCCTCGTGAAGAATATGGTGGTAACAGTCATTGTACTCAAAGAGGTATCGCGCTGCCATGTCCCAGTTAGTGACAGGACATTGGTTACACGAATCGTAATAAATATTGATACGATGATCACCGATTTCCTTGGATTCTATTAAGTAATCGTTCATATTTTCTTGCTTTGTTGTGTTTACGAATAGAGAAAGCGAGTGTCCAAAGTTGTACACTCGCTCACTTTTAACTATTGTTAAGGCGTTTTACAGACCTTGCTCAGAAAAAGCAAACTCCCATTTCTTACCTTGAAGCCAAGGTAAATGCTCCATGATAAAGTCGTAGACCTCATTCAGTTGGATGGGCCACAAAGGGCAGAAGGTGTATCGCAGTTGGCGATAGAAACGACCCTTGACCATTATGTCGAGAAATATTGTTTTCATATCACTTCAGTTTAATACAAATCCGTAGTTTCCGTGTGCTCTATCCAGTTTGCGCTGCATGGATTTGGCGTAATTTCGGTGCCAGCACCGGTACAGAGGCGTTTCGATTTGAAGATATTTCTTGATGATTTTGCGGTCGATCCACAATTGGAATCTTACCGCTTTCCCGATGATGAGGACAAGTATGTCACAGAGAAGGTGGAGAGTTTTCTCACCGATAGATTGCTCTTTCGTTGCCATAGCGGTGTTAGTTTAAGGGTGTTAATGAATAGAGAGGCAGGATGCAGCTTTTAGTCTCCACCTCCAGCACATACTCCACACTTTCGTACTCTTGTGTGGCTTTGAGCGTACCGGTCAGTGGCTTATGCAACCTTTGGGCTTCGATGATTGCGTCATGTGTGCGCTTGTCGAGGCGAATGACTTCGTAGTCCATTCCAGCGTCCGGGTCATCATAGACCATATACCACGCTGTTTCATTGTAGCCGAAAGTTTCGACCACACCCTGCACATCGAAAAACATTCCATCGTGTGAGGTATTGATGGTTGGCTCAACGGTTTCTACAACCGGAGCATTGTTTGTCGTTGCCGAGGTTTGGGCAACGATAAGGTGTGCCCCTATCCCCACGGCGAGGAGGGCACAAAATGCGGTTACTGATTTCATTTTGCTGGTTTTATGAATTAGATTGCAAGATTGATTGGGTACGCTTTAGTAGATTTATTACACTTTCGTCGTACTTCGTTGATTTCGTTATTACTCAGTTGACGAACAAAGATGCCACGTTCACGCTTATGCGGAGTATGTCCGTGCTTTTTGCACCAGTCAAGCACCATTTGGGGGTGCTTCATGTCCTTGTACGCAAACTCATAGTCCCACGCTTTGCAAGGCTTTGACGGAGCCGGGTCTTCATAGGGCACCGGGTCTTCAGGTCGCTCTTTGGGGGTATAACTCAGAGCGTGGAAGAGCTGTGCCACGTTCCGCTTCATTTGTTCGTCTGTCATACGCTTTGTAGGTTTACACGATTGCATACATTTCGCTCACGCCTATCAGAGCGTCTAAATTGTCCGCCTCTTCCGGGAAATACAGATGGATGGTCGCGCCTCGGACTACCACGTAAACGTCCAGGCCGTCACGCAACGCCTCTTTGACCTGCGCTGCGGTCGTAAAATTCACTTTCTTGCTCATTTTGCTGATTTTTTGGTTTGGTTGTCCCGGTGTGAGTCGAACACACAGACCTCGCACATTTAGCACGGGGTCGGCCAGTTCGGGACATAAGGGCACAGCCCACGCTTCAAGGTCGGAGCATGGGCTGTGTGGGGTTCGGGGGAAATTATTCCTCACTCTCAGAGCGGTTCACGGCGCAACATGTTTCGGTAGTTTCCGGAACACGCTCACCAGAGAGCGCATCGGTATCGTCAAACTTTGCACGGAAGTTGAGCGCATCAAAGGACGCTTTTGTAGCTTTGTGCATTTTCTTTTTGTAGTCACGAGCGCAGTCCTCCATATCGCGCTTTGTCGGCACAAGACCGATACGCGACCAGATAGACGCTGCTACGTCCCAGCGTTCAGCGTGTTTGCCGTCCAGAGTGCGGACGATGATTGCCGCCGGGGTTGAAGAGCGCAGTTTCGTGGCTATGCCACCGTTATCCGCTTTGAGTGATGCTTCCAGAATTTTCACGTTCCAGAACGTGCTTACGACGTTCTTCCACACGCGGAAGATTTCGTCCTGCTTGCGGTTGGTCGGGGTGTACTCCTCGCCTGAGAAGTTCACGGCGGACTCGTGGGTTTCGCCGTCGCGGTTGGTGCTGCGATACACGAGGGTAACGCCGGGCAGGTTGTTCACGTTGAGGTTCTCGAACTGGGTTGCAGAAAATTTAGTGATAGTTCCCATTTTGTACTGATTTTTGGGGTTGCTACGCAAAATCGCGTATTGTAGGCAGTGAGGGAGTCGAACCCTCACCCCACCTAAGTAGAGAACCGCTTCCAATACGCACGAGGTCAGACCACGCACGTTGCGGTAAATGCCTATAGTCCACGCCTCCAGATTTCACCCTCTGAAGACGTGGTACTCAAATACGGTTTTTGCGCTTTTCGTACCTTTTCCTTACTCTTAGACATAACTCAAACCAATTGGAAATGCCTATTTTTTCGCTACGGGTCTGGGTATAACATTGGCTGTCATCCTCCCTGTGGGACTACCCTGCGAGCGTCCGCTTCCATACGGGCATAGTAAGGGCTAACTAATTCGGAAAGTCGTACTTCAAGAACTTTTTTGCATAGGGTCCCCCCTACGGCCACCGAAACACTGGGGCTTCGATAACAGGTACAGTTCGGACTCAGGGCGTTTAGACGTTCCTCCAATAGCGGCGGATTTAACACCTCACAATTCGGGCTGTTACACTTCGCGCAAGGGCGAAATTAACCTTTTTGTGTCCTTTTTGGGTATAGCACAGCCTACCCTATAATCGGTTTTTACACCTACTTTGTGCTATGTTTCAGGCGTTTAGGGGTTGTGTCGTTGTGTCTGTCTGTGTCGTTGTTTGGGGTTGTTTTTAAGGGGTTAAAAATTGGGGTTGTTTAACTCTGTTTGTTCCTGTGACCTTTGGCGTTATATGTAGGATAATTCTCACAGGTGAAAGTGACCTTTAATTTGTTGTTGGTCGTTGTTGTTGTTTCAACTTGACGATGCAAAGTTAGGCACAATATTTGAAACTACCAAATATAAAACGTTAAGAAATGTTAACGAGATTTTCAAAATAGGTCTATCTAATTGATAATCAGTTAGAAAAAATTTTTGATTGATAGGGGGCAAAATTGCACCGGTGCAAAGGGGGTAAATTGCGCCAAAATAGGTTAATTGGCTGATATATAGATATTTAACTAAATTTGGGGTTGTTAGCTGCTCAAAGGGTAATTATAGACTATATAAGGGGCAAATTTGGGGGGCAATATCCGGCAAAGGATAGGGGGGCAAATTGGGGGTAAAAATAGATTCTATATAATAGACTATATAAGGGGGCAAAGTAAGGATAACAAAGGGGCAAAGGATAACAACGTAACAAATTGCACAAATAGGGGCAAAGTGTGCAAAGATAGGGGCAAAGGGTATGAAAATAGATATAAGTAATTGAAAATCATATATTTGTAACTACCAAATAGGGAATAAATAACTTAATTGATTGATATGCAAATATTTATGCAAAGATAGGGGCAAAATAGGGGTTAAGATGTTTCACTTTTACACAAAGTGAAACTATCTAACTAATTGATGATTAAGGATATAACTAATTGAAAAATAGGGCGGAGGGTATGCAAGTCGGAGCGGAGACCGTATATATGCTCCGCCCCAAAATTTTGAGTTTCACTTTTGGATTTTCAATACAATGAAAATTCACTGGAGACCACCAGCCATTCTCCCACTTGATTTAACAGCAATCCTGGGAATCCCTTCCAGTTCCGAACTCGTTAAGTCCTTCCCCAACTTCCATAGCCCCTCTCCGAATCTCGTTAAGTCAAATTTTACATCTGTACCACAAAAACCGCTAAATATCTTTTCCCAAAATTTTCCCCGGCCCCAAATTTTCAAGTCTCAATTTCCAGACCGATCACAAAAATTATCGTATTATGAGACTACTTTCAAAAATTATGTCTATCTTTGCACCACAAATTGACCTCGTACAAATTCAACTCAAATGAAATCACAGTTTCAGACCCTCTCTTTCCTCTCCCACTATACACCAAAATCCGACCTTGATCGTGAATTTATCGTCAGCTTTTTGGAGAAGAGATTCCGCATTACCCCAAAAACGCTCATATTCGCTCCAGAATCGACGAAAATAACCTTAGATACACAATCCTTCATCCAATGGTTTGAAAGCGGCCAGAGCGCAGGAAAAGTGGCAAAAATGGGCACTGATGTGATAATGATCGGAGACTGTAACATCACAGAAGCCAAAATCATCGGAAAATTGACCAAATCAGGCATCGAAACGTGCTGTACTTCCGTAAACCACTCTGACATCTCTGAAGCCTCTGAAGAGGAGATTCGCAAATTTCAACTCGAACTTCTGAAGGCGCACCTCCAATTCAGTCCCGACACCCTTACCCTCACTCCCAAATACGTTCCCCAAAATGGCGAAAAAGTTGTCTTCTACAATTCCGACCGTTCCATGAGGGGCCTGGGAATTATCCGCAACATTGACCCCGATTCACAAGACGTAGAGTTTTTCTGCTATTTCATTTACCCTGGCCCTAACTGTCAGCGCAAAGTCGGCTACAATATGCACGAGTGTGGAATTGCAAACCTGATCGAGCATACTTTTGAACCAATGCTTGACGATGAGAAACGTTGTACCGAAGGGAATGGTATTGCGTGTTACCGTAGACTAAAGCGTGAACTGGAAGCAGAAGGTAAAATCTGGAAAGATAAGCTCAGAAGGGTGGAGCCGGCCCAACCATGTGTCGAAAAAGGACAGATCTACTACTACATCAACGACAAACTGGAAGTGATTCAGGAAACGGAGAAGGGAACTCCTACCGGAAAGTTTCGTTACTATGCCGGCAATTACTTCCTTACCAGGGAAGCAGCTCTGAAGATGTTGAGCCGATGGAATGATTGTATTTGCGATTACTTGGCTTCTCCTACATGGCCCAATGTAGCAGACTAACCTAAACTTCCGGATATACTGCGCCCCCTACAGGATTGATTCTTGCAGGGGGCGTAACATTTATTTGAATTGGGAGATCGTATCGCTGGCTAAGGAATCGTCATAGCCATGAGCGACATTCCAACGATGAACTTTTCGAGCAGAGAAAAGGTTCTTAGTCATCTTCACATCTGAGCCTTGAATCTGACGTTCCGTTTGCGATAAGGTAGCAAGAAATTCTTCGACTGGTATCTCTTGCTCGTTGCACCACATCACTACCGAGCCTTTGTAGATATATCCTGGGAGAGAGCGGCCTTCTACTCGCTGTTGTTCGGTATTGGTGAAATACTCCGGTCGATACTCTGAGTCAAATCCAACGAAGGTCTGGTAAAATCTACGGATAATCGTTTCGATGGGAGTCAACCTCTCTTCGGCTCCATTCTCCATGAGATTTTTAGTAAACGCTCTGTCAAGTCGGGTCTCGGCTGCAATCTCTGAACGAGTCTTGGGAACTGGAGTGTTCTCAATAACCGTAGCCTCGATGTTCCGAAAGCGTTTCAAAGAGACCTTTAACCCACGCTTGCCATCGACCTCAGCCTCTTCCCAATCGAAGATGAAATGAGGTTGGAGATCTTCGATGGATGTGAAGCCAAGTTTGTAGGTGCCGTATGAATCCTCATACACCCCCTTCTCAACGGCACCGGCCATATCGTCATAGATTTGCTCGGCCAGTTTCAAAAGGTCTTCTACTGGAAGTACAGCATCAATCATTTTGAGGTCGTTGATAGAGTCGCTTTCAATCGGATCTCCATTCTCGTCATAATCCCTCGTATCGTAGTTCTCGGCATAGAGATCCCAGCAACCCCACCAAAACAGATTGATGAATAATTTAACTGGAGAATCGTATGTGACAGCCGGATCAAGAGATGCAGTTATTTTCTGTGCTTCCGATTCAGTGAAGTAAGGCTTGGTCTTATAGGGATTGTTGATTTTAGGTTTAACCTGGGAAATACGAGTGGAACGTTTTCCAAAGGGTTCTTCACCATTCAATTCAACAATTCCCAGAGAATCCTCAAATTCTTCAGAATCCGAAGAAGGCTGGAAGCCTTCCACATTGGATAGGGGTTTAAGGGGGAAGTCCTCTTCCCCCTTTTCAACAGGCGAAGCTGGTTTATTATTTATTTTATTATATATATTATTACTGTTGTGCAGAAATGCACAGCTTTTTGGCCCTTCGGTGTGCATTTCTGCACACCCCCCTGTGTAAAAATGCACAGCCAGTTGAGCCAAAGTGCAGAGCAAATTCTGGTCAATTTTGGTGTTTTCTGAGAAACTCCCAGTGTAAAATGACTCTTTCATGGATTCGTACTCATCGTTGTGCATTTCTGCACAGGGAGTGGTAGAAAATACCATATCAAAAGTGGTTTTGTCTGTGCATTTTTGCACAATCTCTGCGAACTGCTGAAGAAATCTGTGCATTTTTACACCGGTGTGTGTGCTTTTACACATAGTTGTGTATTTCTGCACACCGTTGTGTATTTCTGCACAACTTTCGCTTTCTGAATCGTTTTGCTGTGCATTTTTACACACCTCTGTGTATTTTTGCACAGGGTTGAGCATAATTGACGATCCTTGTAGGCCGGCAAGTTCTTTTCGACACCCTTGCTCTATGGCTCCTTCCAGTGCTGAGATTCCTTCTTTTTTGAATCGCTGGGTGAAAGAGTTCTGTTCTGTGTAATCAAGGGACTCGAAGTGTTTGACAAGACTGACAAATTCATCGCCATTAAAGATGATGGCATTGGGCCGCGTCTTAATTAGTCCAAGACCTTCCAGTTTCGCAAGAGAAGCGGTAACTGTTCGCCGGTTGAGACCGAGAATTTCACTTATACGTTTTTGGCTTACAAATATTGTTTGCTCCAGTAATGAAGTCTTCATTTGCTGACGATACTCATCCGCCAGATAGATGAGTATGATTTTGTCCGGAGCGGATTCTGCCAACTGAAAAATCGCTTTGTAGTATAATCCGTACCGAACTGTTTTTGGTTCAGGATTTGACATAGCGCATTTCAATTTTTCGGTTGATCATCTGTTTTATTTTGGTATAGCCATGCTTTTTGGCATACCGGCCCACATTGGTGTTGTTCGGGACAAGCCAGGGGTTGTCTTCGGAAAATGCTTTTGCCATTTCATCGAAGGTCATCTGTGATTTAAGTTTATCCATTTTGAGGAGTTTCTGCTGTATATGAATAGTTGAAGTTTACCATGTAGGTTTCAGTTAACCGAGTTTTTATTCGATTAAAAAT
Source organism: uncultured Bacteroides sp. (assembly GCA_964508865.1). Classification (GTDB taxonomy): domain Bacteria; phylum Bacteroidota; class Bacteroidia; order Bacteroidales; family Muribaculaceae; genus UBA3263. The sequence goes on from CAZDVP010000001.1 coordinate 26,877, forward strand.
GGCCGGCCATAAGACCGGCCACCCAATAGTCAAGTTATCGGACTTTGCCTATTTTATAGATAATACCTCCGATGAAATTTCCCACTACTGTTCCGATATAGGCTAATGCAGCTGACCAGGATAACGCCTCCCAACCAACGGAGTAGTAGAAGGCATCAGCGACTGAGTGGGTAAATCCGCAAAGCACAAATGCCGGGATTCCGATAAGCAATGGCCAAGGGGTTTTCTTCCAAGTGCTGACGGCCAATGTCATTATGTAACCGCAACCGGCACCTCTCGCCATACATTCCAGGAATCCCCAATCTGTACGTTGCTCGACGATGGATTGACAACTGCTGATAATGTCCGGATTGAATGAAGTCCAGAATGACATCAAGATACAGCCGATAATATTTCCGATAAGGACGATGAGTGAGAGCAGTACGTCTGAAAATTCCTTTGTACGTTTGATTGCTCCAGTGTAGAGCACGAAACTGAACGTGCATACCGACATGAGACCGATGCTGAATAGGACTGCTCCTAATGGGCCGGGGTACTGGAGGCTCATATAAGCCCCCAGCGATATTGCGGCCCCGCCCAGCATAAGGTTTAGGATTTGTTTAATGATTTTCATATATTTCGTTGTTAGATGAATATTGCTACTACGATGATGATGCTGATGCTTGGGAGTTCCATGTCACTCACTGGTTCGAGGATCTGTGCCCTTGTGCGTTTCCAAAATGCAGCACGTTTATGGGCACTATGGAGTTTAGCCATTTCTGTGTGCCATTCTTCGATTTCTTTGAATGGGTTACGGTTGTTTCGGACCGGATATGGAGATTCAACTGAATCTTGTATTTGCCGATTGAGAGCTTCGAGTTGAACGGTAAGCGTTTCAATTGATTGTTGTTGTGCGGCTATTACTTCGTTGAGCTGATCAACGGCTTCAACAACTGCGCAACACGACTGACCAAAGGCCAGTGCAATGGCTGTGAGGACGGAAGACATCATAACTGGAAGGGATTTGGATTTATTAGTGTGAAGTAATCTTTAATACACTTGGGAGTGTACTTCTTGTCATTTGCATGAGCCTCACATTCTTTGCGAATTGGGCATTGTTTACACTTTTCTTCGTGTAGTGCAATGATCACGCGAAACATTGCGTATAGCACTCCCAGTAGAAAGAGGACTGCTACAATTCCGATGAGTATTTTCATTTTGGTTTGATTTTGGTAAAGTCGGTTTTGATAAGAAGGTCAATATTGCGAATCATCTCCTGGCAAACGGCGGCATCTTCATAGTGTTCACTACGAACTGCCGTTTCAAGGACATTAAAGAGATAGGGTCTAAGAGCTGCCAGGATATAATGTAGACACGCGGAATCGTGATTGGCCCGGATATTCCATGTCTCGTATATCTCCTTTTGAAAGTTTGCGATGTCGGAATACTGTTTGCTGACTTTTTTAGCAAGTCTTTCCATTGTTTTTCTTTGGGCTATTCGAGTTTCACGAATCTCGATAAGCAACCTAATGATTGCTAACGCCAGCAGACCCATAAGTCCGAGATTAAAAATTGACATACATTTCCTCTTTGTTGATAAAACTTTCGCACATTTCGCTTCCTATGGTATATTTTTTGGGTATGCGGTTCCACGGCCCATTGGGTTCTGATATTTCTGGGCGGTACCAAAAACAGTGGTAACGGTCGAAACAGCCTTTGGAATTGCAATATGGAGCGCAATATTCTTTTATCCGGAAGTAGGTTTCAGCGGATATGAAGCGATATTGGTCTGGCAATAGCTGAGAGAAAGCTGCCGGCACCCTTGCTTTGAAGACTGGAGCAATGCAAGTGACGATTTCTTTGTTCGTCATATCATACGCAAACGTGATACCTCTTCTCCGAATGTTACGGCGGTCTATCTCCCTACGGTCAGGCGCAAAAGCATATAACGCCCCTGAAACGATGGCCGTTCCTGGAGTCGGGTCTTCGATATAACCCTTCCAGTACGCGCAATCGAAACAAAGGCGTTCTGCTCTCATCCTTTTACTGATACCTTTGTAGGCACAGTAAAGGTCGAGATCAAATATTTGTCCGCAATGTGTGCAATGAATTTGCTGCGCCATGCCCTTGCCAAACTATTACCATAGTCGGTATTGTGCTTAATGTGAAGATGCAAGGGCGCATAATGCGCTTCAATTTGTGGGTGACGAGTTAAACGTCTATAGAGTTGAAGATATTGTTAATCTCCGATTGAGTGATCCCAATATAGGTTTTTGTGGTCTGAATACTGGTATGATTCAGAATCTTATTAAGCAGAATGAGGCTTTCAGCACTTCTATTTTGTGACTCATACACATATCGGCCGAATGTTTTTCGGAATGTGTGGGTGGAGAAATGATCAATCTTCAGTTTGTATTTGGTCTTAAAGGCTTTTAACCGCTGATTGATATACTGGATGGTAACAGGCTTTTCCGGATCGAAACTTGGAAGAATAAAATCTTTCATGTCGGGTCGGCCACATAATTCATAAAGTTCTCTGAATTTTTTCTGAACTGACGGGTTCAGGGGAATATTTCGAGCCTTTTTGGTTTTTTTCTCCACTACGTTAATGGAAGTCTTGTTTAACAGATCCTTCCATCTGAACTGGATAACGTCACTCACACGGCAAGCGGTACAAAATGAGACACGAGCATACATCTCCCATTTGTATTTACCATCAGCGTGAAGACAGTCCAAAAATCTCTTATACTCTTCGTGATCAAGATGTTCGCTGGTTGTTAATTGACTTTTCTTTGCCATAGTGTTTCAGTTTTATATTGCAAAGTTAGAAAAAGAAACTGATATAACAAAGAAATAGCACGAAAAAATGTGCTTTTGAGGCAATATTTTTCGCGCTATAATTTTAGATGAAATGATGTCTGATTACAAATCTTTGAATTGATCAAGCGTAAGTATTGAAATTCCAAGCGATTTAGCCTTTGCCATCTTGGATGATGTGGAGTTCATGTCAGCCACGATGAGATGCGTGGTTTTCTTAGAAACTCCACTGACAATTTCTCCACCGTTAGCAACGATGTCCCCCTCCAGCTCTTTGTCACGGACTCCAGTGAAGCATACTTTCATTCCTTGATATTTTGTACCAGTCGGCTGGGCCGGTTTTTCACGAGGGAGAATGACAAGTCTGTTTTCTGTGATGAAATCATAAAATTTTTGGATCCCTTTGAAGAACGATTGCCAGGTCTTAGACAGGGTAGCCAAATCTTCAGACGTTAGGTTATCAGTCCTTGCTCTGCCGATGATAAACTTGAACTCGTCTTCTGGACTTAGTTCCTCCAGAATCTTTTTGGCTTTGACCTGTCCGATGCCCTCGAAACAGTCTGAAGCGTGCATGAGTTTTGTTACCTCAACACCTTCTCTGATTTTGGAGTTTGTGGTGAGGATAACGTTGGCGATACTGTCTCCGATTCCTTCAATGTCCGTTAGCTCTTCGTATGTTATGTCGAGAAATTCTCGTAACGAGCGATAACCGGCATTGAAGATTCTTGTTAGGGTTTCCTCCCCCATGTTCTCGGCTTCAAGTATTGAATAGAAGAATATGATTTTGGAGAGGGTGCGGCCACGACATTCGAGATTAGGACATCGCAACTCTACCTTAGATTCATTCCATGTAAGAGAGGATCCACAATGCGGACACACTTGTAAGCCATTCCACATCGCCAGGATGGATTCTTTGGCGGCTGGCTCAATCGTATGGAGTATTTTGGGTATCACCCCACCGGATCTTGTGACTTCCACGATGGCTCCCGGTGCGATTCGGTTTTCTTGAATGTATCGAGCATTATATCCGGTCGGATTCTCCATCTCACAATCTCCAGTGTCAACCATGTCGATTTTAACTACTGGTTTAAGGGCACCGATTTTGCTTATAGCCCAATTTACTTCTTTAACCTTGGTCGTAAAGGTGTCAGTAAAACTGGGGTGTTTGTACGCTATTGCATAGTTGGGATTGCCACTGGTGGCTTTGCGCCCAAGCCTTTCCCATTGCTCCAGGTCATTGACATATATGACAAGGCCGTCGATGAAGTATTTGTTAGACCACTCTTGGAAGAGGTTGTACAGGATTTCTTGCGTGAGTTTGTCGGCAGTTGTAGTCAAAGCCAGACATTCCTGATTGTAGGTACCTGTGAGTAATTTGTACAACTCATAGTATGTGTCAAATTCATGCAGCGATTGTTCATCTACACCATATCGCACGAAAGATGTGTGTTGCAGTTCATCTGCTGGCGTGTCTCTGTTGAGGAAACCGGCCACAGTGTTGCGTGGAGATTTGTATTTCTCCTGAGAGTATGGGGAAATCTTTCCGGCAAAAAATGTGTCCCAGGCAAAGCGGCTGAAGACCAATTCGCCATAGGTGTAGCGAATATCTTTCGGTAAGCTGTTCTGCATGATGTTTCCGATTTTCCGTGCGTGTAAGGTACAGTCTTGTCCTTCGTTTTCCGCACCTCCTCTGGAAAATGCTTGTTTGGTCTTCTGGTCAAAGAGCAGAGAAAGACCATCATACTTGGGAGTAATCACCAGAGAGGGGTTTTTGATACCCAATGATTTTACCCAATTCTGAAGGTCATCTAAGTTCTTTACTTTATCGAGTGATTTCATGGGCACCGGCAGCTTGGTTTTTCTGTTGATGCTTACTGTAACCGGCTCAATTTGTGAGAACCAAGAGTTATTGGGGTCAAGTGCTCGGAGTTCGTCAACGAGTTTGTCGTATTCGCCATCTGAAATCTTGGGACAACCACGACGATACAGGTTGTTGTGATACTTGATGCTTTCAAGTAGTTTATCAATCTTATTCATGTGATGTAGGTGCTAAAACATTGATAGTTGCCTCAACGAGGTAGAAATTACTATCGTAATCATGGTCTCTTACTTCACACTCAACAACATCTTCCCAGTTAGCTTCTTCGATTAGTCGATTTTTTACATTTCGGATAATTGTTTGGAGCATTTGGTCTCTTTCGGATTCAATGATTCCGTCAATGATGTGTTTTGGCACCATCTGTGAGAAACGTGCTTTCCTTACATCATATCGACGTTCATGTAGCGATGAGAAGTCGAGTTGATTTGTATCTGGAGCAAAGGCATCCGAAGATAGTTTTTTGGCTATCTTCATAAGCCATTTGGCAATGAAATCTTTGATTTTTTTCATAAGGCATGATTATGGAGCGTGGATTTTTCCACGCTCCGTTGTTCGGTTTAGTTGATTCCGGTGTGGCTGTAGGCTCCTTCGCCTCGCTCTGTTGAGTTGAGTTCTGAGGCTTCTTCCCATTCAATTTGAGTGTATTCTTTGATTACCAGCTGTGCGACTCGCATACCTGAAGTGATGTGGAACGTCTCAACGCTGTGGTTGATTAAGATGATTCCAATCTCGCCGCGATAGTCAGCGTCTACGGTGCCGGGAGTGTTTAGGACGGTTATTCCCTGCTTCAGTGCGAGGCCACCACGAGGGCGTACCTGACATTCGTAGCCGTGAGGCAGCTGGATGTAGAGGCCGGTGGGGATAAGGACACGGCCACCAGGGGGAAGGTCTACCGGGCCTCCGGGCAGATATGCGCGGACATCCATGCCGGCAGCTTCGGCTGTTTCATACTTGGGAAGGGGGTTGTCCGATTTATTGATGATGCGGACGTTTACAGGTTCATTCTGGGTTTTCATTGTTTGAAGATTTTTTATTGGTGTTGTATTTCATGCCTTTTCGACACATTGCTTTGGTCGGGTAATATTTTCGTTCCACTCCACAGAGTCGATCATATTCTTCAAGACGCAATACGCCTTCGTCTTCTTCACCCAATTCTATCTTTGGGTCAAGATGTCGGAAATAGAATCCGCAACAGGATATGCTATTACCGTTACAGGCCAATGTAATATTGGCTGGAGATGTGTGGAACATCTCAGCGGCAGCATTAACCGAGCAGATTTTAGAAATGTATCTTTTAAGTGGATTGAAGACGAGAACTCGTTTAGATAGTTTGTTATTCAGTGTTCCTTTCATGCTCAATTATCTGTTTTAAGACCTCCGATGACAGTCTGTTACGAACAGACTGGACCAGATATGTATCTGAAACCGATATGCCCTGAGTGAGAATTTCGTGAGTTCGGTCACACATATAGGCCAGGAAGTCAGGTTCGACAAATGAGATGAAAAGGTAAACGAAATTACCGTCAATTAGAGAATGTCCTTCTTCATTGATTTTACATACATCTTCAGCTGCTATATGATATGCGTTGCACAACGCTATAATTTGTGGCCGATACTGATTCCAAAAATGGGTAAGCGGCCTCGAAGGACTGAGTTGCTGAAGATATGAGGTAGCATCAAAATATGTTTTGTTGCTTGCCTCGTCTGTACCGAATAATATTTGCGGAAATTCTGCTAAGGCGACTTCGGTACATTTTAGTCTGATTTCGCCTTTAGCCGGCTGGCCAAGCATTACTGCTTGTCATATTCCTGCGTCTTGCTCCGATGTACTTCAGTTGGCCAATAGATTGCTTCGGCCCTGTCAAATTTGGCATCGCGGATAACGTAGTCCGACATTGTGTCGCGGAGATGCTCGATGATACGGTTGTTTGCATCAGCGTTAGAGGTTGCTGGCGTGTAGAAGGTCTCCGTAGTCTTTTTCTCTTTCGCTGTCTTTTCATCAATGGTGAAAAAGTCGGTTTTGACAGAATACAGACCCGTTCCACTGTTTTCGCTCTCAGAGAAGAAATTCCCGATCATGCCGCACACCTGGTCTTCGTCTTGTTCCAGGATGTTGTTGTAAAGAACATCTGTGATTTTGGTTTTGATGATCTCAATGCTGATGTTTGAGAATCGGGTGCGGTCGTAAATTTCAGCCAATTTGTAGGCCACTTTCTCCGCTTCAGTGTAACTGGTAGCAAGCACCAGTTCCTCAATTTTGGTTTTTTGCAGAGTTCCATTCTCTTGCTCCTTAGTGTATTCCGTTTTGATTCGGAAGTAACTAAGACCTGTTTGGTTCTGTTCCATAAGGCTTGTTTTAGAAATTAAACTTGTATTTGTCGCTGCAAAGATACAAAATATTTCATTAACACACTAATAAAACTATACTTTTGTTTTAATAAAATATCTACAATATTGATATTAAGAGTGTTACAAAATAATAAAAAGAGGTTCGTTATTAAGCCATCTTAAACACTCTGGTCTTAAAAATGTGCCTGGGTGAAACAATGCTCCAGCAGTTTCTCTATTCTTCAGAAAACAAGGCTGTTTACAATGATAACATCCACTAAAGACGAAAAATTACTGGAGTTGCTGGAAAGTATTTATCGTACCAGCAAGCGCACCATACAGGATTATACGCATGAAATCGACAGACACTGCCGATTCAAATCTTCGTATCGACATCTCAAAAATGGAACAGTGCTCGATGATAGGGCGCGGTTAATTGATCTTTTCGATGCTTGTGTGCAACAGGACGCACACCTTGCAGCTGTACTTGAAACGCTGTACTCTCAAATTTTAGGGGAGCGTTATATGCTGGCAAGACAAAATGAAAAGGGTCGTTATGTAAAAGATGTTGAAGCAACTAAGAAAGTGCAGGGTACTCAGTTTATTAAAATTATCCGAGGTATCGTAGAATCGAAGTTATATGGTTACACCGGCATTTATATCTCTCCAGAGATTGATCCTCGAACTGGTAAACTGAAGGAAGTAACTCTGATAGAGCGTCGTAATATTTTACCTGACCAGCGTCGTATTGTTCAGAGGCAGAGTATCTGGTCTCCGGGTTGGGATTTGGATGACCCAAAATATTCCGACTATTATATTTTGATTAACAATGGTGATTTGGGTTGCTTCTCTGCTACCACGCCATTGATTCTGGCAAAGAAGTTTACAATGGCTAACTATGTGAACTTTTCCCATACTTACGGACAGCCTATTATTCATGGGAAGACAGAATCAGATAATAGTAATGACAGAAAACGCTTGGCAAATGATATAGCCGGTGCCGCTCAGAATAAGGTTATTGTAACCGGGCTTAACGACAGCGTGGATATTAAAACCTTCACAATGTCTAATTCAGAGCGCATTTTTACCGGTTTGATAGGTCTGGTTGATAAGGATGTTTCCAACCTTATTCTTGGTTCTGAGTCAATGGCCGGTGCCACTCAATCTTATGTAGGTGCCACTCGTGCTCACGAAAATATATTCCGAGATCGAGTAGAGGTGTACCGGGATTACATTGAACTTGTGATGAATGAGGAAGTTATACCTCGTTTAGTCAAAATGGGCTACATTGAGGCCGGTTTGGAGTTCAAATATACCAAGCGAATTGAAATGTCAGACGATGACCGTATTAAACTCTTCCAGGTTATTGGCACACAATGGGAAATGGAGCCTGACACTATCGAACAGGAATTTGGCATCAAGGTGAAGCGTCAGTTGAATGTTGATACTGGAGTTGGTGCTGGTGGTGATGTTTCCGGAGATGGGTACGATAGACATAGCACTCGACACCTGACAGATGAAGAGTATTATCGTCGATACGGTCATGCTCGTGGTACGAAAAATTTTCTAATGGAGAGGGAGCTTTAAGTCCGGTTCGCCTCTCCGAAGTATTGGCTCAAAGAAAGCCTGAAAAGGACGAAGAAAAGCATAAAGAAGAAGTAGCAGCTCTGGTTGTTTTGTTCCGTCAGCTCATTGAATCCATGCGTGAAGAGGATGGTGAACTGGAGAACTTAGAAGAACTTATGGAGGCTCGTGCTGATTTTGCAATTCGTCATGCTCTTAATGGTTTCGGACTTTCTTATGATGAAGCCATAAAACTCATTCAGAATGAAGATGATCTTCCTGATGAATTGAAAGTGCAGCGTGATATAGTAATTGCAGCTGTTGATAATCTGGTTGACTTTGCTGTAGCGGAAGAGTACCAAATGACCAATGACCTCCCAGACATTGAGGAACTATCAGAGGATGGTATGTCTGAAGATGAAATTTGGGAGGAATTAGAAGTCGTGTTTAGTAAATACAATGACCGATATGCTATGGTTGAGAATATGGATATTGAGTATGCGATGATAGTCGCTGCTTATCTCTCGGCCATGAAAGAGCAGACAGTTCTGACTTATATGACAATGGGCGATGAACGTGTGCGCCCTTGGCACTTGCAATATGAAGGATTCACAGCACCAAAATCATCATTCCCTGAATGGTTGATTCCTCCGATTGAGCATGGGTGCAGATGTTTCCTTGTAGAAGACACCGTTGGCAATATGTCCTCTGGCATCATGGCATCATCTGGTGAAATTCCAGTTCGTCCGGATTGGTTTAATCCTACATTCAAAGAAAGCGTCGCAAAGGGTGGCAGAATCTTTTCTGATGAACATCCCTATTTCCAAATTGATGAGAAGCATTTGAAAAAGCTGACAAAGATAGCCAATCGCATCAAACAAAAGTATTTGAATGGCACGAAGTAGAAGTGGTATTCAGCTTACTCCTCAACAATTCAATCTTATGTGGATTAACGCTCCACACAGATTGAACTTGGCCTTATGGAATTTTGAGGTAGAGGTTGGTAAGTCAGTAGTCTCAATTTTCAAAGATAGCTTCACTAAGAAGGCGTGGAAAGGCAAAGCGTGGGCACCGAGATCAAAGAATACTCGTGGTTCACACCCATTGCTGGATGAAACCGGAACGCTTAAAAATTCTATCAAATGGAAACTGTTGGGGAGCGGCGTTGGCAAATCTAAAGGAGTCCGCATTTACACCGACCCTTCAGCTTTTGGGGGCGCGGCAAGGCATCCTGGTTTTTGCTATGCCGCAGTTCATAATCAAGGATTACCATTTTTGGCATTTGGGAAACACCCCATGAATATGCCTCAAAGACAATTCATGGGAGATGATAGTGGAGAAGTCAATTTGCAAATTAGGACTTTGACAAATAAGTATTTACACATTAGACATATCGCTCATAAATGATTATTGATAAACATTCACCTCAGAAGCCGGTTAAGCCCGAAGTAGAAGAAACTGTTCCTGTTGAGGTAACAGAAGAGCCGGTTTTGTCTGAAATTCAAGAGTTGGTAAGAACTAACCCTATGATTGAAGCGTATAAGGCCGTCCGGAAAATTCTCGAAGGTATTAAACGAAATCCTGACGATCCCAACAGCCCCCCATTATTTCGTACTATCAAGTTGGACAATGGGCAACTTGCTCGTATCAAGGGTTCAAAACTAAATAGAGAATATGGCATTGCGTTTCCGGCAGTCTTTATTCACTATATAAATGTGTATTATAACGTAGGTACCTCAAAAATATCTGAGGGTAAAGGTACTATGCGAATACACTATGTACTTAATCGCCTGAACAACAGTGATGATGAAGACGAAACAGAAGGCTTGCGTGTGTATGACCAAATCGTATCTGCTATTGAGGCCAATAAGAGTCAATTCCCAGCATTAGTTCAGAGATTCCAACTGGAATACTGGGACCAGCCTTTGTCTTTTGATGATGGACTTCAGCCATACTGGATTGACTATCAAATATGGTTCCAGAACTTTTCGGCTTATCAGTATAAAGATTATGTCGATGTTTATGTTACTGCTCCGCCGTTTACGCAACCCAGTGACCAGAATGAAATCGCCAATCCGAATAATACTCCGAATTATGAAGATCCCAAATTTGAGGATTTGGTTGGCTTTGATGAGCCGTAGTTTACCCCTTTGCAAAATCAAATTATCTATTCTTTGAAAAAGCAATGATGTAAATGGAAAAAGAACAACTGAAACATATTGTCGGCAGCTATGAATCTGGTAAGCCGGCTGTGATTCGCTTCTTTGGCTCCGTAAATTCAGAATCTGTACAGCAGTTTAATGCGGAGTTTTCATATCTGGTAGATTATGTTAAGCCTTCAAAAATAATCGTGATGATCAATTCTGAAGGTGGTAGCGTGATTTACGGAATGAGCGTCTTTTCCCTCATCCAGTCTTGTCCTATTGAGGTAGATTGTATTGTTGAGGGTATTGCGGCTTCTATGGGAAGCATCATTTGGGCTGCTGGTGATAATCTATTCATGCACGATTATTCGCTTTTGATGATCCACAATCCCTTTAATAGTTGGTCATCTGATGAAAGCGAAAATACAAAAGTAACAGTAGAGGCTTTCCGTAGCCAATTGGAGACCATCTACAGAAAACGCTTTGGCATGACTAAAGAGCAGGTCAAGGACATTATGGATGGTGCCGAAGGCGTAGATGGCTCTTGGTTCACTGCCAAAGATGCTATTAAGGCTGGATTTCTCAGCTCTGAGAATGTAATCAAGACCTCTAAGCAGGTTCGTGATAAAGTTAAAAATCAAATTGACGGAGTAAGCAATGCTTCTTCCCTACGTGACATTATGACGGCTGTTTCGGCTGAGATTGATGAAAATAAACTTCTCGGTGAAGTTATGGCTATTCATAATCGAACAGATAATAAAACCCAAACAGAACCAAAAGTAATGGAAAAAGAGAACGAAACTCCCATTTTCGATGCTATTTCCGCACAGCTTGGATTCTCGAAGGATGCTCAGATGACAGCCGTTTCTGCGAGAATTGCAGAACTGCTCAAAGCCGAAACCGAACTTGCTTCAGTAAAGGCTGATTACGATGCTCTGAAGATTGACTTCAAGGCAAAGGAAGCAGAGCTAACTAACGTCAACAGCAAACTCACAGAAACCGAAGCCTCGCTCAAAAAGTATCAGGACGCAGAAGCTGCTGCGTTTGAGGCCAAAATTGTAGCCCTCGTTGAAGAGGCTATCAAGGCCGGTAAAATTGAGGATTCTGCAAAGGCCGACTGGATTGAAATGGCCCGTGGCAATTTCGACCGTGTTCAGTCAGTCCTTGCATCAATTCATGGCCGCGATGACATTGCTGCTAAGATTGCCGATGATCCTGAAAACAAGGAGCAGATCGACGCAACCCTCAAAACCGTTGAGGAGCAGGCAAAGGAAAAGATTAAAGCGGTACTCGGCGATTTCAAACTTCAGAAATTTTAATCTTGACCAATAATGGCAACAATTCATTTCGCAAGTAACACTTATGCCGGTGAAGTCCTTGAAGATCTGCTTCTTTATACAGCTCATGGCAATGACACCTATGAAGAGGGACTTATCCATATTAAGCCCGGCATCCAGAAACGTCTTGTGCTTCCCCACATCGAGCTGGGCGACATCGTACAGGACAATGTAGCAACCCCTAAATCTCCCGGCAGTGTCGGTGCAGAAGGTGCAGCCGACGATGAAACCGGTTTCAACCAGTATAAACATTCCGAGCGTTATCTCGACCCCCAGGATTTTATGATCTATGTCGAGTTCAATCCTCGTGACTATGAGGAATACTGGCGACCCTTCCAGCCCGAAGGCCCTCTGGTTTTCCGTGAGCTGGCTCCGGAAGTACAGGCAAAGATGCTCCATCTACTCATCGACAAAAAGGATCAGTACATCAACGACTCTATCTGGGGTTCTCGTAAGGGTGGTGCAGATACCACTAAAGTCACCGGTCCCACTAATGGCACAGTTCTTGGTGGCCGCACTTCCGGTGGTAAGATGAAGTATTTCGATGGCGCGGTTATGCGTGTGCTTAACAACATCGCTACAAATGCTTCCAAAGAGGAAAAGGCTTCGGGTCAGGTTGTTCTGGCCGGTAACACTGAGATTACCACCGGTGCTCAGGTAGAAGCCGCTCTTTATGCCATTTGGATGAAATGTCCTAAGCACGTCCGCAAATCGAAGAAACTGAAATTCGTCATGGGCTGGGATCTATGGGATCTTTACGACCAGTATCTCACCGCCAAAGACGTGAAGTACACCGAGAATACCGACGTTAACCGCCGTCGTTTCAAGGGCAAGCAGATTGTCGTAATTGACGGTATGCCGGAATCTACCATCTTCCTTGGCCGTTTCAGTAAAGAGATGGATTCCTGCCTGTGGATGTCGGTTGACTATGCAACTGATCAGGAATCAGTGAAAGTAGCTCCCCTTCAAAACAACTCTGAGCTGTGGTTCTTCCAGATGCGAATGAAGATGGACGTGAACATTGTTCTGCCCTCTGAAATCGTTTGCTGGACAGCGTATAAAAACGTTGAGACCGTTCAGGGTGGAGACCAGGGCGGTGGTCAAGGCTAAGGCGGCGGAGACTAATTCAATCTGCTACTAATGTATAACCGGGGAGTGGAGATGGACTCCGCTCCCTATTTTAATTTCAATCCGTTATGGCAAAAGTAAAGTCTGAAAAAATTGCCGAGGAACAGAATGTTCCGAGTGCAACTGAACAAGGTGAAGAGACCCCCAAAGCTCCGGAGGTTGCTTCGGAAGATAAAGTTGAAGTTGAGATTCCTGAAACTGTAAAACAGATCTTGAAGCTCTACCCGAATATGAAAGAGTTGTATATTGACACAAAGGGAGGTGTGTACACCAAATCTGCCCCTGCCCAGATTGTCAAAGGATTGACTCTTTATAAGAATCCGTATTTCAAACAGTAATTCTATAAACGATAATGGCTTTAGGAAATGTTTTTATGAAGGACACAGACGGTAACATTGGTTCTCAGATTGTGAACCTTACCGAAAAAGTCTGTGGTCTGGTCTTTGACATTTCAGCTCAGTCTAACTTCTGGACAACTGGACAGGGTGCTGAAATCTCTGAAACTTGGAAAGACCAAATTATCGAACTGAATAGCCTGAAAGATGCAGAGGATCTCGGCATTACTCCTTATACCGGAGAGGTGTCGGAAGAGGACAGTACCAGTAAAGATCTCCTTGCTGGAATCCCTTACTATCACATCAAGCAGTTCTTCGGTCAGGCCGGTGGCAGCGGACGTTTGTTCGTCATGTTTGCTGATTGTTCTTCAAACTGGAACGCTATTTTGGATATGCAACGTGCTGCCAATGGCATAATCAACCAGTTTGGCGTTTGGACTGAACAGTGCCTCTGGAAGAAGATGGATGCTTCAGCAACCACTTACACTTGTGCAATTGTTGGCGATCTCCAGTCAATTGCAGAACAGATGGCTAATGATTACTTTGCTCCTGCTTGTATTCTGCTGAGTGCAAATACTTCTAAGGTAATCACCGCTTCGGGTAAGTCGGACAAGATTGTGTTCAGCGAGATCCCCACCTGTATTCTCGATGCTCGCTATGTGAGTGTATTGCTCTCTCAGTCTATGGACACAGAGGTTAAACAAATGCAAGCCTCTCTGACTTCCACTACCCCTGTTGGTGTGGTCGGCCTTGCACTTGGCACACTCACTACTATCAGTGTTGGCGAGAGTCTTGCATGGGTTGAACGATGTGACATCGTAAACTATGTGCCGGCTGTCGAGATGGGCTTCGGGGATTCTACTATTGAAAATGGCGTACTCAAAAACGCCACTTCATACTCGGCACTTACCCGTTATCAGCTGGATGACCTTGATGATAAGGGCTATATCTTCATGCGTACCTACGAGGGCCTTGAAGGTCATGTGTACTTTACCAAAGACCGCTCTTGCTCTAACGGTGACTATTGCACCATAGCTCGCAACCGTGCAATCAATAAGTCTCGCCGTCTTGTTCGTACTGCACTTTTGCCTCGTGTGAACTCGCCTATCAAAGTGGATCCGGCAAACGGCAATCTTTCTGCCGCTCAGGTGACGGTGTTCACCAATCTCATAACTGATGCTCTTCAGACTATGGCAACTGCTGAAGAGATTAGCAGCATTGGCACAGTTACAGTACCGGCTGCACAGAATATTCTACGCACTAAGACGCTAAAGCTCTATTATACGCTCATTCCTCTTGGCTGTGCCGAGGAAATTCGCGTTGAGGAAGGTCTGGCTATCAGTCGCTAAATACGTATCACAATGATTATCAATAACATCGCTTACTCCTGGTCAATGGTTGAGTTGACCGCAAAAGCACTTTCCGGATCGGATAACCCCAATCCCGAAATCCTTATGGGTGTTTCCGCACTCAAATGGAACATCGAGAAGAAAACTGAAGTGAACTACGGTCTTGGGGGTGAACCTGTCAATCGAGGCTTTGGTAACACTGTCTATACAGCCTCAATCACAATGGACTACAACACTCAGGTTCAGCTTCGTGCTCTTCGTGGCACTCTTCGCAACCTTGGTGAGTTTGACATGGTGATTTCGTTTGCCAACGACCTGAAGGCAGATGAGATGTTTACTGAGACTATCACCCTCAAAGGCTGTTACTTTAACGAAGACGGCATGGAGGTGTCTCAGGACGATACCAACATCACTAAGGAGTTCAACCTCAACCCCTTCAAGATTGAGCTTACTACTTCTGCTGCTTAATCTCCATAATGGTTTGTGTCGGATGCCGGGGTCAAAAATGATTCCGGCATCTATTTTATTTTCCAATTTTCAACCAAATCAAAAGTCAAACCTCTATTCGTAAACGTAACACTAAACTCAAAATAACAACATTATGGACACTCCTGAAGTAGACAAGATCGAAATGGGCGAAGAAATCACTCCCGAACTTCGCGCAACAATCGAGCAGACCGTAAAGGAACTCAAAGAAAAAGACTCAAAACTCAAAGCTGTTTTCCCCATCGTCATAGATGGTGATGAAGACTTCGGTGATAAGCCTCAGTATGTAGGTTACTTCCGCCGTCCTTCATATACCGCTATGAGCAAGTTTATGACTTTCGCTCAGAAAGACAACACCGCTGCTATGCGACAGCTTGCAAAGGATTGTTTCCTTGCTGGCGATCGTGAACTTGTTGATGATGACGATCTCTTCCTCTTTGGCCTGATGGGTCAGTTTAACAAAATCATAGAGATGCGTCATGGCCGTCTCATAAATTTATCGAAACCTGGAAAGTAGACGAAAAAGACGGTTTTCGTCAACAGTTGATTTTCATTAGGTACTACTTTCCAGGAATAGACGTTGACAGCCTATCGGATGAAGAATTTGCCCGAATAGCTAATGATGCCGAATGGCTCCATGAGCAAGGGTTAATGTTCAAACAAGCCAATGCACTTGGTTCAATCGCTAAATGATTAAGCCCCATCGCCTAAAACAACGGTGATGGGGCTTTGGCTTACCCACCGTGTTTAAGGATTCTCTATTCTTTATAAAGCTCTTACAGAATGTCCCAAACATTTGATGTCAATTATAATCTAAATGTCCAAGCGCAAACAGGCATAGATGCGATCAACCGTTTCAAACGTGCTGTTAATTCTTTGACTAAAGTCACTCAGAATCTATCGGATATTGAGCGACGTATCCGTGGCGTTTCACAAACTATGACTTCGTTGACTAAATCAACGAACCAAATAAAAATTAACGTGCAACCGGCCACACAATCGTTAGGTAAACTAATACGTGGTATTCAGAAAGCGAGAACCGAACTTACTCAGCTGCAAACACAAGCTGCCAAGGGAGCCAATGTAAAAACCAATGTCTCCCAGGCTCGAAATCGCACGGCTTCTACTGCACCTGCCTCTCCTCGAAAATCATCTTATAATCGACCTATTCCGACAACACGTTCAGGAATACCGTTAGTACGAAATACTAACGCACTTGGCTATAAACTTTTTGGACCTACGCCCTTACCTAATAATGGTGGGATGGCGATTGATATGCTGAAAGGTATGGGTATCGCATACGGTATCGCTGGCCTTGGCAGTATGGTTTCCAATATTGTTCAGCAATCTGCTGAATATGACAATATTATGAAAACCGTCGAGAACATCTTGAAAGTTCACGACGAGAAGGGTGACTTTGGAAATAGATTCTCTTCCATGTCACAGACAATTCGTAATGTCGGTATGGAGACCAAGTTCAAGGTTACAGAAGTGGCTGATGCAGCAAAGTTCCTTGCAATGGCAGGTCTGGGCCTGGAAGAGATTCAGCAAGCGATTCGACCAATTGCCGATATTGCGTTGATTGGTGACACAGCTCTTGGTGAAACTGCTGATATGGTGACTAACATTATGACTGGCTATGGCATCTCGTCTAAAAAGATGAGACACGCTGTGGATGTTATGACCAATACCTTCACCATGTCAAATACAACCTTGGCAGAAATTGCAGAATCATACAAGTATGCCAACTTGCTTTCGCTTGCTGGAGTTCCGTTTGAGGAAACAACAGCGGCAATTGGTGTGTTAGGTGATGCTGGTATTAAAGGTTCTCAAGCTGGTACCACTCTTCGTATGATTATGAACAACATTAGTAATCCTACGACATCACAGGCACGAGCTTGGGCCGCTTTGGGAATCAATACGAAAGACCAAAACGGTAAAACCAGAGATTTGTTGGATATATTCCAAGAACTGAAAGATAAGGGTGCGCAACTTACAGACATTCAGAAACTATTTAGGATTACAGCCTCTTCAGGTGCTGCCGCCCTTCTTGATCGTGTAGACAAATGGGATAAAGTGTACACTGAGAATTTCTTGTCTCAGGGGCTATCGTCTCGTTTGGCCGATGAAAAGAAAAATACACTTCAAGGTCTTTGGGCACAGCTAACATCAGTTTTCACAGACAAGGGTGTTACGGCTTTTGGTGGCATACAGGGTACGATTCGTGGTTTGATGCAACAGTCTATCGCATGGTTGAAAACTGATAAGGTGACTATGCTCTTTAAGCAAGCAGCAAATACAATTATGGAATTTATCCGACTAATCATAGATGCAACTAAGAAGTTCTATGATTTCTTCCAGTTGTTTGCTCCGCTTATCAAAACATGGGTTAAGTTCCAGTTGTTAATATGGCCCATTGTAAAGGCTGTCACTGCTTTCAAGAGCGTATTTTTAGGATTGCTCGGATTACAGAAGGTTTCTTACGTTATTTTTGGTCTCGGCAAGAGCATTAGATCATTAGGAGCAAGTATGGGCGTTATGAATATGTCCACATCAGGCACTGCCGCAGGTTCAACTGCCGGTGCTATAGGAGGTGGCCGTGTAATGTCTCCCTATGGTTTTGCCACTGGATTGCCTTGGCTTGCACCTTTGAGCGAAAGTCAACTTCAAAAAGCCGCATCCGGTTTGAAGAATTTGAAGAAACCGCTCCCCTGGAATAGTCAGATGACCCCTGCTATTCAGCAACACTTAAAGCAGAGGACTATTGACTATTATAAATATAACGCTGAAGAGCAGAAGATTTACAATCGTCGTGTGCGAAATATGCAACTTCGCGCCGGAGCTTCAAGTCTTGGCAAAATGGGACTCGGTGCGGCTGGAGCATACGTAGGTATGACACAGATGACAAAAGAAAATGCAAATGGTTGGGATATAGCTTCTGGTGGTTTGTTCACAGCTGCTGGTATGGCTGCTATGGTTGGTGGCCCGGTTGGTTGGATTGCCGGAGCTGCACTTGCTATAGGCGGTTTAGCGGCTTCTTTCGCAAGTTTTCAATCTAACCTCAGTGCATTATCGAGTTTTGTGCAATCGTTTTCGTCGTCGCATCAGCTTCTTGATGGCGTGTTGTTGAATGGTAGCACTAAAACAGAAAGATACTTGGAATTTGTATGGCGAAAAAATTATGACATCAATGATTTGATTCAACGTCGTATAGAACTAACAAAAGAACTTCTTGGAATAGAAACTCCAAATGCAACAACCACTAAGGACGTTGGAAATGAGATTTACAGTCAGATGTATGAGAGATTCTATGCAGCTGACTCAATTTGGGGGAGTAATGGTGCGGCAAAAAAAGCAGCTGAGTTATTTAATAACTATGGCTCTAAATATGGCATAAAGGTCTTCAAATCTGATGGTGATTGGGCTTATCAAGATGTTAATGGAAACATTTATAAGTTTAAGAACCCCGACGGCACCACTGATACTAACGATGCTGTCATGTATGATGTGGCTGCTGCTCTTGAATTACTTCATGGAAGCTATCGTTCCAAGATTATTGATGAAAACCAGCATCGTCTGGCACAAATGCTTTACGGTCGAGCAACCGCAGAAGATGTACGAAATTGGAGAGATACATTTGCGGCTCAATATGGCCCAGCAAGTTGGACATCACTCATCCGTCCAGATCAATGGAATGAAGATACCGATGTTGCAAAATTTTGGAGTGGTGAAGACATCGCTAAGTCTTATATGGGTGCTCAATTACTCTGGAAGAGTATGTTTCAGATGGTGGAGGCTCAAAACGCCATTGCCGATTTCAAAACGAAGTTAGAGGCAGGGCAGTTAACAGAAAATGATGTAGTAAAAGCATTGCGCTGGGGTGATTACGATATTCTCGGCCAGACTCTTGCTGATTATAATCCCAGTGATGTATACGGTTGGTTCCGAAATATGGGTTATTATGGTGATGGTATATGGCGAGACCCAAGTGGAAGAGAGACTCCAGAGGTAATGGCTCAAACTGCTGCTGGCCAAATGCAGAGGCTTTTGGAATCTATCCAAAAACTTGGTTTGGAAGCAGACCCATCAACACAGGCTCTTCAGACCTATGCCAATACATTACTTACGCTTGCAGAATCTTTTCTCGGACAAAATGAGGCCATTTCTGGTTCGCATGATGGAGAAAAAAAGGTAATTAACGGTCAAACATGGCGTTGGAACGCAAGCACTCAGCAATGGGAATTATTGGATGATAATAATCAGCCGGCTCAGATTTCTCAGGGGCTTGTTGATATGTCTAACAATATGACTAATTTGCTTAATACTGTCCAAACAGTTAATTCTGAATGGCCTACATCATTCCTTGATATAGCCCAAATGACCAGACCGGTAGCGACATCTTGTGACAATTTGTCACTATATAATTGGAGTAATTTACCTACTTGTGACAATTCGTCACCATATAATTTATCAACTTTATGGAACTTACCTTCATCACAACCAAGATTTATGGACTGGATGAACTTTGGACCCTCAAATAATGAGCAAAGTGGATCTGGTAAAAATAATTTCTTAGCACGGGCTATGGGTCTCACGACTAAAGGTGTAACAATGACCCCTCAGCAAATGGGTAATGTTATTAAAAATACCACAACTACTACGCCCATTACTACTACGCCTACAGGCACAACAACCCATCCTCATAATGGTCAAGATGGTGCGGATCCTTCTAAATATCGTAACCATTATAATCAAGGGAACGCTGCTCCCAAACAGATCAATGTCACCATTAAAAACTTAATGGCAGTAGATAAAATTGACCTCAGTAATCCTAATAATATTGCTGTGATTAACAATCTCAAAGAACAATTGGCGCAGGCTCTCGTTGACGTTGTAGCAGATAGTGATGTCATGTTAGCCGGTCTCACAACATAGGAAATTGCAATGAGTTATTTTGGCCCAATTTGGAGTTCGTTGAAATTTAGCACCGGCAAAGCTCTTCTTGATTTTGCCGGTGGCTATAATCAACGTCTCCCTTATAGAAGTGATAACGTTGAATACAAAAATGTTCGTCATAAAAGTGCGTTAGTACATATTGCCAAACAGCTGGCCATGTCTACACTGGAGGGCGAACTAAACCTTCTTGTTCCCAGATACAGAAGATATTTGGAAAAGACGTTACGCGATGTAGTTCTTGAACAGCAGAAAAATAACCAAAATTTTGTTCAACTTATTAAAGATGAACAGATAAGCAATAATGAATGGGGTAAAGTAACTACCGAGGATGAAGGGCGAACTATTCAGGCTGTAGACAGGTATGGCACCCCAGTTCCTGAAGCGTTAATTCTATACATAGAGGACACTGAAACTCATACTGTTTCAAAAAAGACGAATGATCCAGTCTCAGGAGCAGTAATTGAGACTCCAGAAGAAACTAAGGTAGTGGATCATATTGACCTATCCCCTCAAATATCAGTTAATAGTAGCAAAAATATTGTCTTAACACAAGTTCAAGGTCGTGATTATACACGAAAAGAATTGGTATCTGGTGGTGATATTTCTTTTTCAGTAAATGGTTCTATTGTTTCACACAATGAAGGAGAGTACCCGGAAAATGCTGTAAAGAAGTTCATCCAGATTATGCAGTATAATGGTATAGTCCATGTGAAATCCATGTTGTTCGACCAATTTAATGTTGACAAGATTGTAATCAAGGATTTTTCATTAAGTAATCCCGAATACAAAAACATTCAGCCATATTCTTTTTCCTGTGTAGCAATAGAACCGGACGAAGATGTCAAGATCACACAGGACACCATCTCTGTTCTTAACCGAGAATTGCAAATCAGTCCGATGAGCAAATGGTATAACTTTATACTTAATAGCAAGTGGGGTGACATGGCAACCTCAGCAGTAGTAAACACAGCGTCAAGCATGGCTACGCAAGCCGCCGGAAGCGGTTTGGACGCACTAATTCCTAATATTTAATGGCTTACAATTCTGAACAACCCAGCTTCCAGATCTTGATATGTTGCATCAAGATCTGGAATGTCAAGGACTCGGCAAATGTCATGTCGGTACCTGATGACGCAATGCTTATCAGTGAAGTATCTGAAATTGAAATCGAGGAATCGTATAAAAAATTGATATGGAACGCTTCAGTCAAATTCCCTCGTGGTACTGTTGTTCGCAAAACTATTACACCGGAGAACCAAAACGAGATAGCTGATGACCCTTCACTCGGCGTATCGACAAATAATTCCGGTGTTATCGAAGAGGTACGTAAGAACTCTTCAGTAGCCACAAATGAGATGTTTAAGCCGGGGCAGCGTATTCGGATATATTTAGGTTATACCGATGACCCAGAGATTGCCCGAATTGCAAAAACTAATGCCACCGGCAAAACCATATTTAACGATAAACAGACATTAACCAAATACACGGAGGACGCTCAATATCTGGCAGAGAAAGCTATGCACATTATGTTTGATGGGTATATCACAAAAGTAAGTGTTGATACACCCATTGAATTATATTGCGAAAATCTTCTTTCCAGCTTAAAGTCCATCACCTGCCCTAAAAAGACTTTGACAAAAGCCACTATCAATGACATTATTGGGCCTGATGGCAAACTCAAATTGCTGGAGGGCACCGGTCTAAAACTTCATTCAGATACCGTGGCTACTGAGTTTAGCATTGGCAAGATAGAATTGGTGCCGGACTTAACATTGGCTGATGTGTTGACAGAATGGGCCAAATACGGAATATACTGCTATTACTGTGACGATAATGGGGAGCCGGCCATTCAAATCGCTCGTGCCTATTTTTCCAGCAAAAACAATGACCCGAAACTTAAAGGTTCAATTATGAACGCTAATTCGGAAGTTGTTACGCCTATCAAAATATTATTTGATTATCATGTGGCTCAAAATGGTTTATCGGCCACTATTGCTGAAAAAGATTTTATAGGTGTTGAGGCTGAGGGTTTGGCGAATGAAGGGGGTAAAGATAAGTTCATTCACATGACTATCTTGAAAAATCCTAAGTACAAAGAAGGAGATCCTCCAGATGACAAGTACCGTGTCGTAAATGAATCGACATTATCAAAAAAAGCCATGAAACTTGGATGCCGTCCACTGTCAAAGGCAAAGGATCATGTGGATATGAAATTATACACCAAGATACCATACCATTCTCGAAAAATACCGGTTACGCGAGACGAACTTTTGGAGGAAGCCATTCAGTATCTTGAAGGGTACAATGTCAATGGCATTGAAGGCTCTCTCACTCTGTTTGGCGATTTGCACCTCCATACAGCAACCAAAGTAGAACTCGTAGATAACCGTTATCCGGGTAAGAATGGCTATTATTTGGTAGAGGAAGTCAATACGACATTTGGTGTAGACGGCTACCGTCAGACAATTAAAATGCCGTATTGTATAAAACGAATAGGTAAAACTGATTCAGAGAACAATGAGCAACAATAGGCCACATACAAGTTTGAACTCAAACGCAATCATTAGAGATGCGATTCGTAGGATTGCTCTGAAAGGTATTGTAAATAACGCTACCGGTGCCGTAAGAGGTACTGGTAGAGTTAGTGGTTATGTCGCTAAAATTCACGATGATGAAAGCGATGAACTTTTCGGTACCATTGATGTCCAGGAGTACGTTCAGCTTGCCGTTGATGAAAACGATGAGATGCAGATGGGTTATCACGAAGGTGTGTTGCTCAGTGCTATTCAAGATAACTCGAAAGGCTATGTCATTGTACCGAAACTTTATTCTGAAGTTTTGGTTAGTCATGATTCGGATTCCGGAACGGAATATGTGTCAATGTACTCGCACGTTGACCTTATCCAGTTGGACGCTCACGAAACGATTTCTATTGGAGTAAAAGAGCGTGAGGAATGGGAAGACAGTGAAGACTCCCCAGATATTGATGAACTCGAAGAAACCGGGGTTTTCTCCAATACCACATACCTCAAAGATTCAATCACCAGTGAGGTTCATAAAGAGAAGGGTTCCCATATATCGAAAACAGAATTGACTGGCGAGAAACTGACCGCCAGTATTGATGATGGCCAAACTACTGTAGAAATGGATAAACAGCAAATTCACATGAAGCGTGAAAATGCTGAAGTCACCATAACTTCTGATAAAATTGAAGAAAAGGTTGGAAGTACAACAATCACTACAGAGAATGGCAAAGTTCATCTGGGAAGCACTTCAGGAACAGACAATGCAGTGCTTGGTAAAGAGTTGGCTGGAGTCCTTTCAGAATTGGTGCAGTATTTGGGTCAAATGATGACCCCGACGATGATGGGGCCTCAGCCCCCGGCCAATGTTGTTGCCAGCTTTATTTCACTCAAAGCAAAAATTGATGCTTTCAAGGCAAGTCAAAGTGGATTCTTAACCCAAAAGGTAATGGTTCAGAAATAATGTCAGAAGCCAAATTAAATTTTAACCCCGATACCCTCGATCCTTCATCTGCATTATACGACCTTTATTCAAGGTTGTATCAGGGTATGCACGATGCAAATGAAGTAGATGTTCCGGATTTTACTTCCAATCCACCATATCTAACCAATAGTGATGGCTCTATAAAGAAAGATGATTTGGGTGTACCCCAAGTCGATCATGGTGCCATCGCTACGAAATTATCAGAGTTCTCAGATATTTTGATGAAGAACTCAGCCTATCTTTTTGCCAGTGCTATATTAACAGTAGTTGGTGGTAATTCCGGTGGCGGTGGAACTGCTGGGGTTGGCTTTGTTTCTCGTAATGGTGATTCAATGGTAGGCAAATTATCTGCCAATTATGGGTTTGAATCTGGTATGAATGGTACAAAGATTTTCGAGACCATAATTGATGCGGATTCAAACTCTTGGGCCATTGTTACCGGAAGCCTTAGAGTAACTGATGATGCGACTGTGGGTGGCCAGCTAAATCTTTCTGAAAAGGGCATTTATTTCGGAGGCAATCAGGTCATCAGTTATGGCAATTCTACGCTTAATATAGTAAATCAGAATATTGCTTTCAAAGGCGATATTACTGTCGATGGTTCATTTGAATTAGGTCAGGTCACAATAAATCAGAACGGCATATTCTGGGATGGTAAAGAGTTTTATCATAGTGGAAATAGCAATAAGTCTGATGTGGATTGGACTATGAAGGATGCCAATGTATATGGCAACTTGGAGGTCAAAGGCTCCGCTACACTTGATGGAAGACTGACTGCTTTGAAAGGATTTGACCTTGGAGAATTAGGTCAAAAGCTGTTCTACAGTGAAGTTAAAGATGTTACAGCAGATGACGGCACCGTTACCCAGGTTCCATATATTACATTAGCGACCGATCTCTCTATTGTCGATGGGTACGGAATTAAGTTTGATGATTTGTATATCGTCAAGACAAGAACCGGAAGCACCAAGGTAGTCTCATTCTCCGCCCCAGGAATGGTAATGAATCTCGGTGATTCAAATGAAAGAGATGCAGACGGGAATCCCATAACGCCTACTCAATATATTGCTCTTCAGGCGAATATTAAGAATTATAACGGAGCCTATGATATGGTCTCTTATAATGGCGATGGTAACTTCCCCAACTCTTTTAGTGCTGGCTGTTATAATTCCGGTCCCACCGTTATACGCACATTTGCGACAGATGCAGATAATTGTGGAATTGTGGTGCCTCGTCAGGTAAGGTTCGGTTCGGTTTCCGGCCCGATGCTCTATGGAGATGGGGCGGCGTTGAAAGGCACAATGCCTTATACGGTCAATACAGGTGGATCTTCGACCATATATTCAATCCCCTTCTCGGCCTACTATGGAGAGACAACTTCCTTGTTTAAGGCACAGAACTCTACATGGTCTGCCACCCTCAGATTGGACACTGATGCAGAGTTCTTTGGGTTTGAGAAGCCTATTGAAGCAATTTTTTTCTCAGTAAAAAGTGAGCAGTATAAAACTCGCTTACAGGAAAATGCTCTATTCTTTGATGACGGCAAGTTCTTAGAAGGGGTAACTGACGGCATTAGACATACCGGAAATTCTTACTTCGACGGAAGCCTCTCGTCTTTTGACCCAGATAACGGCACTCCCAGTTTTTCAAGTGGGTTTGCCGGAAAAGGTTGGGCGATTATGGAAGATGAAACGTATGGCGGTATTCATGCCACCTTCGATACAATCACCATTCGCAAAAAGGCGAGATTCTATGAGCTTGAAGTTCAAAAAATATCAGTAACCAATGGATCTCTCTGGGTAAGCGACTCTTGCTCTGGAGATGAAGTAAGAGAATTATAACATGGCAGTAATTGATTACTCTAAATATCAAATCTTGTTGTTTCCTGATACCAAGAAAGTTCAGGGATTACAGACAGGTGATATTGTGCGCCGCCAATATTTTGACGGCTCTAATATTATATATTCTCTTATGGCCGTTTTGGATTACGGCGTGGAAAGAAAGCAGAACCCCACGACATCGCTTTATGAAGAACGTCCGTATTTTATTGGGGCTTTACTTGAAGGCGATGTACCAAAACAGAATGAGCTGCTGGATTTTGCCAGAATTACAAATCTATTCAATGTCGATAGATCCGGAGCATTGTATCTCACTGCTTCAGATGACCAATCGCCTTTTATGGATGTTGTTGATGGTATAGGTCGCAACGAAAGTTTGTCATGGCCGGAGAATATAGCCTCGGATGATTTTGAAGATCCTAAATCCCAGTATATCGTAGATGGGAAAGGGCAGCTTCATACTGCATACACACCTTACAGTCTGGGAAATAATCGTGTTTTAACCGTTACTCGATTGGCTGCAAAATCCAATGATTTTGAAGGGTTAAGACAGGATTTTTATCAATTTATTAAAAAGCCTAATGAGGTTTTAGTGTCATATAAGATTCGTGCTTCAAAAGCAATACAACTTCAAACCTCTTTAGGGTATCAAAGTGATTTACGAATAGACGCGGAATGGACGGAATCTGTAACGACTGAATGGCGATATATATTTCGAGTAGCCACAGTTGAATATTCCGGTAGGCATTTAAGAACCTTCAAAATAAACATGGGGGATTTGGCAATCGGAGACGAGGTTCAAATTGCAGATTTCAATATCATACTACTGTCGAGCGTTGCCAACTTTGCCGCAGCCAGTGCCACCAGAATCGGCAAGTTAGATGGTATTGTTGATCCTGTTTTTGGACGTTTGACCGGCTATGGGGCATACCTTCAGAAATTATATGCCGCCAATGCTGCGCACGTTTCCGGTACTCTTACAGCCGGAGATGAAAATGGATTTGGAGCAACTTTTTATGCTGGTAAAATCCACAGGAACTGTTTTATCAATTCTTTGGATGTGAACTTCCAGGGTAGTGTTACTTTGGCAGACACGGCTGTAATTAACCCAACAGGTGTAGGCCATGTGTATTCAATCAGTTCACTGCAAAAAATGTTTGCCCAGACTAATGAATGGCTGGTTAACCATCTCGGTAAAAGATATTGTTTCTCGTTTTGGGCTTACTCTAAATGCCCTGGAACGATTGGAATCAAGCAGAATGATAAAGTAGTTGGCTCTATCCATATTGCTTCCGACCAAACGCATGAATGGCGTAGGGTTCATGTTTATTTTGATTTACTCTTAGGTGACGTAACAGATGCAGACTTAATTCTCAGTATTGTACCCAGTTTTGAAACTTCAGAATTTGATTCGATTTCTGGTGGAACTCAAAATATTGATGCGCATCTTTTATATTTCACCGCCCCTCAATTAGAGTCAGGTGAGAATGTAACTCAATACCAGCCTACTGACAGTGAACTCAATTACACTGATGAGTATGGTGCGTGGCTGGCACGAGGTGGTATTGGAGGTACTATACAGAACCCACTCCTTCAGCTGAATATGAAGGATATTGATGAAAATGGGGTTGAACATCAAGGAACTATCGGCACAAGAACTAAGTCGTTTGCATTACGTACAGATGGTTCCGGATATTTAGCAAATCATAACATTAAGTGGGATTCAGATGGTAAAGTCACCTTTGGTCAAGACGTAACTCTTAATTGGGAAAATCTATCTGATAGTGCGCACGACAATATGGCTAACCGCTATATGAGAATTGTCGGAGATGATACATTTACAATTATCGGGCAAGAAAATACGACTGTTGGTAAAACCTACAGTCCGGCTTCTATAAAATTGTCCCTGGAAGAAGTAGGATTTCAATCTACTTCCAGTCAACGCCAATGGTATTACCGATATGGGGGTGAGTTTGTTCCCATTGAGGGTGCAAATGGTTCCTTCATTGAAATCACACCGGATTCCCCTTGGTGGAGTGGTGAGAGTGCAGTTACCTTCCAATGTGTGATAGTATTAAATGCCTCACGCACTTATACAGACACATTTACAGTTAAGAAACAATACGTTCAAGGATATACTGTTGAAGTAACGTCTTCTAAGGGACTTGCCTTTCAGAATGGAAAATGTCAGACCATATTAACTGCACGGGTTTACTATCAGGGTAAATTGGTTGATAGAGAGTATGCTTTGAACAACTTTGTATTCAATTGGTATCGGTACAAAACGAGCGATCTGGAAAACCCAGTATTATTTACTGATTTAGATGATCCAGACAATCCCGATACTATTACTCTTGACTACGATTTAGACGGCAGCGAGATATTTGTCTGCGAATTGGCCACTGCGGACTATTTTGATTATACATTCCCCATTTTATTTTTATAACAATGAGTATCAGTCCATTAAATATAGAAACGAAGACTACCAATCAAGGTACGTCTTCGGCTGGTAAATTGACTGCACTGGAGTTCAACGCTTTAGTTAGCAAGGTCAATGAAATGATTGCCACCATGAACAAAACGGTTTATATCACACAAGATGAATATGATGCACTGGTGGAGAGCAATTCTCTTGTTGATGATGTGGAATATAACATTTTCGAGGAATGATTACTCGTAACCAAATTGAACTTTCCGCACGATACTATGGCTCTAAGACAATCACTGCCGTGTATCGAGGAGCTAAATTGTTGTGGGAGGCCGT
This sequence comes from uncultured Bacteroides sp., assembly GCA_964508865.1. Taxonomy (GTDB): domain Bacteria; phylum Bacteroidota; class Bacteroidia; order Bacteroidales; family Muribaculaceae; genus UBA3263. Next base: position 55,287 of record CAZDVP010000001.1, read on the forward strand.
CAATAGCTGCTTCGGAAGCGGCTTTTGGATCCGAGAGAAGCCGTGGAGTCGTGCTGACGCTTGGAAGAGGAATATATAAATCAACCTTACAAATATGGCTAAAAAAGCAATTGCAGTAAAAGGTTACATCCCTGACATCAGCACTCCCTGGGAGTGGATAGATGAGAATGGGCAATTGAAAGCCTATGATGGAGAGTCTGTAGAGAACTTGCTACGGCGTGTTATTTCTGACTTGCAGACCACCAAAGTAGGTTATTTCGTCATTCCTCAAAATAAGGAAACTGACGGATATTATCACTTATGGGGATTTGCCAGTCAAAGCGATTACAGCGATTATCTTACTGATCCTGTTAGTAACGCTTCGCTACGTCTGCTTAACACTGCAATTCCGATTTTGGAGGAGCAGGGAGGAGTCAGCAATATCGTTACTCTGACTCGAAACTCAGCGGCAAGTATCGTTACCAGCAAAGCAGAGGCAAGCGTAGAGGTATCATATCTGTGGCAACAGTACAATCCTATTACTAAGGAAACTACAGACCAGGATGAAGATGCCACTATCATTGTATCTTGCCGAACACAAAATGCAAATGGCACATGGGGAGCGTGGGATTCCAGTAAGGAGTTTACCGTCTCTATCCAATCTGGACAGACTAAGACCATCGACCTAAGTAAATTGCTGACTTCTGACGCAACTTATCAGATTCGTTTGGTTGCAACCGGTGAAACAAGCGAGATTTCTGCCAGCCCTGTAACTGTAAGCATTGTGTATTCAAACGTGGCGGCAAAGTATGAAGGCCAGATTGCAACCGCTTATCAAGGCAGTAGCATCCAGCTTCCTTTCCGTATTTCAGGTAGCGTACAAAAGCAGCTTAGAATCAAAATTGGTAACTATACCAAAAACTTCACACTTGGCACTACGACTTATACCGATAATACGTATGGTGCTACTTTGACTCAGGCTGAATTTGGACTAACTCGTGGGGCTGTCAAGGCTGAAGCATGGATCGCGTTTGGTGAAGGATATGCTGCTGAAACGGAGCATCAAGAGTTTCAGTTTATTTACCTCCCTGAGAATGACACCATCACTACTCCTATTTTGGCTGTCACGGACATCATGGAGGAATTTCAGAACTGGACCCGTGCAACGATTTTCAGATATGCCATATACAATCCGCAGTCTGACGAAACATTCTTACGCATAACCCTTCAGGATCGCACAACAGGTCAAATCTACATCCAAAAGGATATAACCTGTATGAATGGTGAAAGTTATGAGTTTGACGAGAACTTCGGCATGGAGTATGAAGGAGATGAGCAGCCTACTACTATTCAGGCCCAGGCTACCTTTGTCAACGCCTCCGGCCTGACTTATGGTAACAATATTAACTTCACTGTTGACAATTCAGAGAACTTTGCTCCAACAAAAGGCGCAAATTTGATTCTTTCGCCTGAAAAACATAGTCTTGTTATTGATGGCGAGGATTACGACGTTGCTGATCTTATCACTGACAAAGATGATACCAACAGCGGATGGAAGACAAATACTGAGTTTGATTCAACCGGAGCGCAAGTCAATGTACCTGTCCTCAGTATTGCTGCCGGCAACAAACTGACGATTCCGTATGAACTTTTCAATTCAAATACCGGCCACAACAACAATGGTGTCGAAGGTTCGATTACGATAGAATTTGACATAAAAGTAAAAAATATCGTAAGTAACGCTCCAATCATTGACGCTTCAGCACCCTTTGACAAGGCGTACACCGGATTGAAGTTCTACCCGACAAGAGCAGTGTGTCTTAGCCAGAATAATAATTCAGAGGATATTTGCGATGCGACTTTCTGTGAAGAGACACGTGAGCACATAGCGATTAACATTATCCGCAATCTTCGTGGTGAAGGATTGAATCTGGTTCGTTTCTACATCAATGGTAAATCGAACCGTTCATACATTTACACTGATGAGGATAATTTCATACCTATCGGTGCAAATGGCGCACAAAATCTTGTTATTGGCTCTGATGATGCCGATATTGATATTTATGGATTGCGTGTTTATAAAGATCAGCAGCTTGGCTCCGTTCAGATTCAGAATGACTATATGGCTGGTATGCCGACCATTGAAGATAAGAAAAAGTTCAAACGTTTCAATTCAATCTACAACGGTACGGAAATCAGTTACGACCAGTGTAATGCGATGGGTCTTAACACGATTCTTCGTAAAATTCCACAGGGCGGTCATTATCCTTCTCGTGAAAATCAGGACAAACAGAAGAACGTTACCATAGATGTTCGTATCTTCAAAGAACGTGGTAATGCTGAAAGTCTTGACCGTAAGCATAGTGGCACATTTGTAGGTATGACCGATAAAGGTCAGGGAACCAGCGCGAAAGGTTACTATTGGTGGAATATCTCTGATGGCTTTGAAGATGACGTAGAGATAGCTGCCGACGCATACGACCCCTCAGATCCTACCCATTACACAGCTGATGGTAAATATTTCAAAAAGATTTCGTACTTCAATTCATTAGACGGTATCAGTCAGGTTTATGCAAGCAAGTATGAAATCGAGGATGGCCGAGGGGGAATAACTAAACTGGTTGGTAAGTGTAATTACGCTTCTCCCATGCAGAGCCATAAATTAGGAGGCGTTTGGGCTTACGATGAACTTTGGCAACTTCTTGTTAACGATGGTTCCGGCGGTCGTACCGTGCTTCAAGATACTCATGCCGCTTGTTATGAACTGCCCTTCCTTTGCTTTTATCAAATAGGCAATGGTACTCCTATATTCTGTGGATTCCAGACTTGGGGTAGCGGCAAAGGCGATAAAAAGACCTTTGGCTACGACAAGAAGAAATCCCCAGGATATATGTGTGTGTCCGGAGCGGATAATGGTGCCGTTGCTGCTCTATTCCAAATGCCTTGGTTGGTAAGCAAAAACACTCAGGGCGCATGGAGCGGCAATGTCTACGCTAAGAGCGTGACAATCAATACCGGTGACGTTAAGAATGGATATTGTTATAAGAGCGGTGTCAGTGACAACCTTGCGTTTGAGGTTGAGATAGGTAGCAAATATGATGGCGGAGAGACCGATAAAGGGGTTCTCCGAATCGCAGATGAAGCAAAAGGAGAAACCGAGACAACTCTTTATACTCATTTTGCTGATTTCTGTAATTTCATCTGCTCTTGTTCACCGTTACTGAAACCGTATGCAGGCACTGAGGCTCAACTCATTGCTGATAGTGCCAATCTTAAAAATGATCATCAGTATTGGTTGTTTAATACCGGGCCGGATCGTTATAAAGTTTACTACTACAATCCTCTGACCGCTAAGTTTGAACAGCTTCCAAAGGTTGCTACAAAATGGGGCGCAGATGGTCGTGCGTCTCAATTTGGTTCTCCTACTTTAACGTCACAGTTGGCTGGTGTAACCGTTACCATTGACTCTGTTGAAGGTAAGACAAGCATGACATTAGAAGAGGCAATGGACACGCTTGGTACGTCAGATATGAATGTAGTTAACGACCTCTTCTGTAAGGCTCGTGTAGCATACTTCAAAGCTCATGCTGATAGTTACCTCGATGTTGTCGATGTAATCTTCCACCAGTGCTTCTGTAAATTGTTCGGAGCGACTGATAATCGCACCAAGAATACTTATTACTGGATAGACCCGGCAATAGATAAACTTGTACGTCTGAAGCAGGATGACCTTGACACAATTCTGGCTACCGATAACCAGGGCCGTCAGACTAAGCCTTACTATGTGCTCGAACATACTAAGGATAGTAACGGCAGCAACTACTGGAATGGTGAAAACAATATCCTGTACACTCTGATTGAACGTGCATATCCTGATCGTATGCGTAACATGATGCGTGATATATTCTCCAGAATGTCTCAGATTGCAGGCAGCGTGGAGGAATATATGCAGAAGCGTTTCTACTGGGTGCAGGAATATTTCCCTGCTGTAGCCTACAACGAGACCAGTCGTGTACTTTATGAGGTGGCTCAGGTGAAATTGATGAACGGCCTCATTGATGTCAGTCAAGACCCGATTACTCAGGCTGTGGGAGATCAGCTGGAGTGCGAAAAGCAGTTCATGTCACAGCGTCTTCCTATGCTGATGTCATGGTGTGAATATGAAACGGGTGGTGATGGAACCCTATCTTTCCGTTCCGTAGACACACTTGATGGCTCTCAGGCGGTTTACGACCTCGAATATACGGCTTATCAATACATTTATCCGAAAATGTCTCTTGGTGGCGCAATGCCTTCAATTTATGCCAAGGTAAATGGAGAATGGGTTTTACAGGACGGTAGTGAACCATATCTATGCGCTCCTGGTGAAACGGTGCGAATGGTGGTTACAGCCAGTGTGTCCAATCAGCAATTTACCTTACGTTGGCTGCATTATGCACAACGGATTGGTAATATTGGAGCACTCTCTTGTGGAGATGAGGGTTCTATTACGATTGTTGGTAAAAGACTTCGTAAACTGGAATGTTGGTCTCCTGATGGCACTCCTATTGAGTTTCATCCTAAAGGCATTTCAATTTTGAACTGTCGCAATCTGGAAGAAGTCAACTTGACCAACGCTTCTTCTTTCTCCGGCGGCTTTTCTTTTGATTTGCCTCGACTAAAGAAACTGTTGCTCAAAGGGTCTGCCTACACCAGCGTAACATTGCCTAAAACCTCTACCTTAACACAAGTCTCATATCCGGCATCTATTAACTCGATTATCGTAAATGGTCAGCCGAACCTGAGTAGTATTTCTGTAGAGAGCATGGCGAATGTTCGTACACTGAGGGTGATCGGACAGCACAAGATTCAGACCCAGACTCAGCCTCTCGTGCAACTTGCATATTCTCAGGGGCAGAATGTTAATTCTGTAACTATGGAGAATATCGCATGGGTCGGTATGTCTGTGAACGTATTGATTTGGCTTCAGAATATGAAGGCGAGTCTTACCGGGTCAATTGGTTTGTCTGATAATTTGACTTATGCGACAAAGGCATCGTTGGTAGAAACTTATGGTGATATTGACAGTCAGACTAATGATTTGTATGTAACTTACAATAAATACAACATCACCGGCTTCAATATTAAGGGTAACACCTATATGTCTCAACTTGGATTATATCCCTATACGATTGCTCCTGTGCCGACACGAGGTAACGATGTGGCTATCAAAAATGGCAAACTCGATATAGAATGGTCAATAGAAGAAGGTGGTCAAATATATGCAACCTTTGAAGATGCAGTGGCCGGCTTGTTGAAAGTCTCACAGCTGGATGCAAGTGGTACCGACACTCGCTATGCTATCACTTGTAAATTGACCCGAACTAATGGCCAGACTATTACCAATTCTGTTCAAGTTGGATTCTACCTTCGAGTTCCTAAAATCGGAGACTTTGCTTATGCAGATGGTACCTTCGATGACCAGTTCCAGCGAGACAAGACGGTTGTAGGCGTGGTGTACAAGATCGACCCGATGTATCAAGGCGAAGGTGATGAAGCACCTACCACTTACTCCGGTTATAACAAGCCTACAAATGCAGTGCTTGAAAATAAGCAGCTTGTTGGCTATAGAGTGCTGATTGACAGCAAAGAAGATGCGGTAATTAAAAGCACTGATTCTTTCATCAATACAGCAAGTAATGCTTGGGGTCTTTATAATGAAGGCTCAACTGGAGTACATGGAACGAATGGTTTTACTACTGAGATGGGCAATAAGATTCAGGCTCAAATAGGTAGTAATGCTTTCGACACTCCGATTCCGAATATTGGAAACACGAGCGAATGGTCATCCGGTTGGTATTTGCATCGAGGCACCTACTTCAATAGTGAGGAATCCGATGGGTTCAAACAGTTCTCATCTGGTGCCCCAGCAGACTGGGATGGTAAAAACAAAACCCGGAAGATTGTACGTCACATGGAAAGTATCTTCAATGGTTATCTGATGGGTGAGTTCAACGAGGACATTCTTACAGAATGGGTTGAAGAGACTGAGAATGGCAATATCGTTCATCAGATTACTGAACTTCCTACAAATCTGGAAGAGTTAGGCAATATGATGGAGATCCTTCAGAAAGCAAATGGAAATCTTTCTATTTTCCGTCAGTTTGCTTTCCCTGCTGCCTACTCCTGCTATCTCTATGAACCTGTGCTGAAAGAAGGCGAAACACTTGATCCTCAGTTTGCACGTAACAACTGGTACCTCCCGGCAGAGGGTGAATTGATGCGTCAATTCTCTTTCTATGGTGTATCTCGCACTGGTGGCTTAGGAACGGCGCAAGCAACCGGTCAGAACACTCAGCCAAATAGAAGTGTGATTGACGCAATGATTCAGGCGGCGCACGACTCATCGGAAAGCAATCCGATTAAGCAGACTGTTAAGCAATCAAGTATTGATGCTTCCAGTTATTCTGCTGCTGAAATGTCTGCTATCAATCAGTATTTCCAGACATTGACTGAATGTGAAATGCCGATTTACTCTCTTGTGCTATGGAGAGCATTGGTTGGGGGCAATTCTTCGCCCTTTATCAATCATACAGCTGGGTACCATTGGTCGAGTAGCGAGAACAGTAGCAACGGCTCCTGGTACGTGAGTTTCGGTACTGGTAACACGTACTACTACAACAACAAGTATGGCTACTATACGGTTCGTCCCTCTGTAGCGTATGTTTTCATGCTTTAATCCTCTCTGGCGAGTTGCCTTTTGGCAACTCGCCTATAACCCTTAAAATAAATTTAATAATGTTAAATAAATCAAACGAAAAGTCTCCTACGGAGAAGGCTTTAGAGTCTCACGCATCTATAACCGGAATATTTGAAGAGGTAGAATTTCTTCCCTCTGAAGATACAGTTGTGCTTACACAGGCAGAAATTGACGCTGCCAAAAAGAATAAACGAGATATGCGTAAAAAGGCTAAAACCTTTGTAAATGCCCCAATATATCGAACATTCCACAACGCTACATCTCTACTTATGCAAATCATCACACTCATGCCTAAAAAGACGGTCAAACTGAGTGATGTAATGCTGATAAAATTGAATGATGCGATTCAATGGACTGCATCGGCTTATGAACAAAAAGATCCGATTCATAAACATTATTCGCTCTGTGAGGCTATATCTTTAATGTACAGCATTAAGGTGTACGCAAATTCAGCTTCAAGTCTAAATCTCATCGGCAAGAGCAAGTCTACTCAACTGAGCAAAGCGATTGACGCTATTTTACGCCAACTTGTAGCATGGCGAGGCTCATTGATAGATAAGGGCGATAATGCTTGCGATCAATAATCAATACATTATCGGAATGTCTGAGTTTCTGATTTCATACGGGCGGCATACTCCGTATCATAATGTCAATATGGTTAGGAGTTACGAAGATGCAATGCCGCAAACACAAACAGCTGGGAACCATTGGTCGAGTAGCGAGAACAGTAGCAACAACTCCTGGAACGTGAATTTCGGAACTGGTAACACGAACAACAACAACAACAAGTATAACAACTATACGGTTCGTCCCTCTGTAGCACATGAGTCAGATGAGTGGATAGCTCTCAGGGAAACCCTGCAAATTGCTTTTAAGGATTGCTGTAGAGGAAAAACAAGCAGCAAGCAATGCCAGGAATATATCCCTATTGCCGATGAGGACTTGGATGCTTTAACAACAGAACTACTTGAAAGGCGATATAAGCCGGACACATCTACTTGTTTTCTTGTCAAGTTTCCCAAATTACGAGAAGTCTTTGCCGCTGCTTTTCGTGATCGCATTATCCATCATTGGCTTTGCCTCAGATTAGAACCACTATTTGAACGTCTTTGCCGTCAACAAGGTAATGTGACACATAATTGCCGGAAAGGGTATGGCACTAAGACCGCTGTTGAGCAAGCTGCCAAAGGGATTAAAAAAGTCACTGGAAATTATCATAAGGAAGGCTGGATTTTCAAGGGTGATTTGGTCGGTTTCTTTATGTCGATCGACCAATATAAGATGTGTAAACGGTTATTGAAATTTGCCGAGACACATTATAATGGCGATTTTAAGGAGTTACTATTGTGGCTTCTTGAAGTAGTAGTGATGCACCGGCCCGAAAAGAATTGCCTTCTCAATTCCGACCCTCGTGATTTCATCTTTCTCCAGGCTAATAAATCTCTTCATCGTTGCGCTCCCGGAAAAGGTATGCCAATTGGAAACTTGACCACACAGTTATTCGCTAATTTCTATATGGCGGAATTTGATGGGTTTGTCGTAAAGTGCCTCAGAGCCTATCAGCGTAAGAATCGTGGTTTCAAATGGTCATACACCAGGTTTGTGGATGATTACATTATTACTTGCAATGATAAAAAGTTCCTGTTGTGGTTTATTGAGCAGTGTGCCGCTAAACTTAACGAGATGGGCTTGAAACAGCACAAGAATAAACGGTATATCCAACCTGCTAATCATGGAGTTATGTTTGTCGGGAAATATATACACAACGGAAGAATTTATTTGAGCAACAGAACACTTTCGAGGTTTAGAGAGAAAGTTCATGGATATACCTTGTACCTCCAGAAACCTGAAGAAGAGATTACCTTTATGGAGTTGGATCATATTCGAGCCACCATCAACTCATATTTGGGTTTTTGTAAAGGTTGTCAGACATACAAATTTCGTAGGGAGATTCTCCGTGAGTTCTTTCTAAAATGCGAGAAATATTTTTACCATGATAAAAACTGGTCTAAAATCAAACTGAGAAGAAAATACACCACTATTTGTAAATAAAGGAACTACTGTAATGATAACAAATCTCCATATCATAAAACCCGATACTATACAAATCGGAACAAACCGAAAGGGCCGTCGTATTGCCTTCATCAATTTCAATCCGCAGCAACTTTCTGATGAAGAGCGGCAAAATGGATTTGAATGGAAAGCCTCCGGGAATAGATATGTCCTCGATGATTTTTCTGTTAAAAGTTTGATGTCAGTGATGGAGCCAGACTTGCTTTTGGAGGCATCAGAAGAGGAAATTGTGGCAGTAATTAGTGCTTTTAATGAGCAAGATATGGTAGATACCTGGAAATTGGTACGCAAGGCTCAAATCATGGCTTACGATTCCAGTAGTTCTGTCAACCTGTTTTTCCTGAATGGAGAAGGTATGTGGCTTGACAAGGCTACTCGCGTAGGCTTAACCAATTCTATACAAGTTGAGAAAAATTTTGGCCGTAAAATAACGACGCTATGGTACAACTACGGCCAGTTCCAATTACCTGTTGATACAGCACTCGGACTGCTTGCTCAGTTGGAAATCTATGCTCTGGATTGCTATAATGTGACGGCTAAACATCTTGCTGATATTGAAACTTTAGAAGATCTTGAAACCTTAAAGGGTTACGACATCACAGCCGGCTATCCCCAGCAATTAAATCTAAAAAACGTGGAATAATGATTTTGCCAACCCATTAAAGTCTGAATATGACTATTCATAATAAAGACTTTCAACATGGGTACCATAGCAAAAGGAGAAATAACACTAAGCCCGGTCAACGATGCCTATTCGGTTTTGTTGACCCCGGCTTCGTGTATTATCAACGCTGATTATGATGGCTCTAACCCTAAGTTACAAAATGCGTTAACCACCTTGGTAATTAAACGTGGTACCAAAACTGTGCCTTTTTATATTCTTAGCATTGCCAAATCTTCAGGTGATATTGGCGTGTCATTTTCCACTCAACAAACCACAAGTGCAACACTTAAACTCTTGGCAATTTCCAGAAATGAATTAGGTGGTTGGGTAGATATTACATTCAAAACCGCTGATGGCTTTGATTATACTTCTACTATTCGCTTTAATTTCACGGTTGTAAGAGAGACCTCAATGCTTGACTGGATTCTTGACTGGGAAGGAAGCAAAACAAAGGTAGGTGGAACTTATATTATGACCCCGAAACTTTTTGTGGGTCATAAAGAAAGTGTGGTTCATGCTGTTGAACATGAAGGACCAGATAGTTACACAGAAACTTATGAATGGATTGAAGACGCATTGACCGGTGTTTATATCGGCCCGGATCTGCTGGGTGCGAATCAAACAGTAGGACTATATGGTTATCACCTCAGCAAAGAAATATTCCATCTCAATGCTGAAGGAGGTATGATCGGTGGCTGGGACATCAACGAAGCTGGCATTGCATCCGGCAATCTAAAGATTCTTAGTGAGGGTACTATAATAGCCGGTACAAGCACTCAGACATATTGGAGTCTTAAAGCCGATGGTAATGCTTCATTTGCAAATGGTAATGTAACCTTTAAGCCGAATGGAGATGCTCATTTTAATGGCGAAATAATTGCTCAAAAAGGTTATGTAGCCGGCTGGCGTATTGATGAAGATTATATCATTAGTAAGGGTGTGGTGTTAGACTCTGATACAATGTTGATTGGATTGGTTAATCAGAGAAACTACACATATACTGATGGTAAAAAATTTATACAAGATGTAGCCCAAAAAGGTGGTGTCTATATGCTATATAGCGATACCAATGAGTATGGGCTTTTTGGGTATGCACTAAATCAACAATGTGTATTTAGGTTAGGAAGCACCAATCAAATAGCAAGTTGGAATTTTGATCATCAAGCCATTTATACTGGTGTTAAAAACACAACCCAACACGCCTTTACAGAAGAGGGTGGCCTGACCATTTCCCCTTCTGGTGTTCGTAGCAATAAATGGTATATTGACAGTGATGGTACAGCGCAATTTGTAGCAGGGTCTGTTAAATTCAATGGGGACAATGCCGAGATGTTTGGCTGGTCAATGAAAGGTGATCGGTTCTCGACTAAACACGCCGCATTGGTTTCAAACTCATTAGATTCCGGTATTTATGTTTCAGTGGCAGATATAAGTAATATCGCTTCTTCCAGTTTGCGTAATACTATTAGCAATAATGGTGGTATTTATATGTATTCCGATAGTGCCAATGCTATTCTAAGAGCTTATGATACCAATGGGAAATTAGGATTTAGACTATCTACAAATGGGCATCATCAGATTGGAAACTGGTCGTTTAACCATGAATCAATATATACTGGCAGCACAAATCTGTCTCCAGAAGGATTTACTGTAACCCCTGGCAGTCTCATACTCTCCACAAGTGGTTTAATAGGCTTTCTATGGAAATTAAATGCTGATGGTTCTGGTGCTTTGGCAGGAGGAAACATTGCTTGGGATTCAATTGGAAACGTAACTTTTTCATCAAATGTAAAATTGTCATGGTCCAGCATTACCAATGGGCCTAATTTAACAAAAATTGATGCTAATGGTATTTATACTGGTACCATTTCAGCTGATAATATTACTGCCGGTATTATCACATCCGCTGCAATTCAAAATGGCGATCACTGGGCATTAAAGCAAGATGGCTCTGGGTATTTAGCAAATAAATATATTTCTTGGACTGCAACTGGTGCGCTCACTGTTAAAAATGCGATAATGAATAATGTTCGCATCAATGGTACCATTCGTCAGCCTTGGAGTCGTAGTGGAATATATATGACTTTGGGTGGTGATGAATCATTGACTTTTGATAATATCGTTGCCGGTACAACTGGTGGATGGGGAGATGGTTCAGCAGCCACAATGTTAACATGGACTCTTAAAGATAGTGGAAGAATTGTACGTCTCGCTAACTGGAAATGGGATGGCGAGACGTTTGATGCCGACATAACCATAACCGCTCCAGATGGGAAATATTTCTTTGAAGATGGAGTTGCCAAGAAAAAATTGGTTTTTAGTCGAGAGATTGTAGAACTAATAGGCTATGCAGATAGTTCAACTTTCTATGGTTGGGTGGTGGTCAATCGAGTGAATTTCAGCACACGTGCAAGATATGGTAGGCAACTGAGATGTTTGGCTATGGGAACAGTTACTGAAAATGGAACTACCGCTCCTACAGTTAAATGTTGTACTTTTGATGGAACAACCATATCAGTTTCAAAACTCACCGATAAAAATAACGACGGTATTTATAAAGTCTCTTTACCAGCTGAATGGAACCTTGAACCTGATGGTTATCAAGTTATGCTAACAGGATTGGGAGAAGGGTTGATGAAAGCGACATTAGCAAGTAGAACAGCAACTGAGTGTGTAATTCATGTGAGTGATGATGCCTCCAGAAACAATGGCTCTTTTCAATTTCAAATTTTCAATACTAACGACTGGATTGGATAATGCGTAAAGATATTGAGATACATATAAACACGAAGGATATAACGCTAACCTCTAAAAATAAGGTTAAATTTCGTCCATTCAGGTGGGTGAGTACACCGATTGGAGGAGAAGTTAGATATATCTATGGTGAGATCGAAATACCGGCTCAAATTTCAGAAAAATCAATTAGAGAAAATGGCATTTCAATTCAAATACCATATACACCGAAATACAAGGAGTTCATGCTTAGAATCCGTCGAGTGTATGAAGATGGTTCGTCGTTAGTCCTTATCAATGAAGTCAACGGTTCTGAATGGTTTGTAGTAACATCCGGCCTCTATGGTGGTGTGCAGAGAAATACCTTTGCTTCAGAACTGATTATGATTTCTGATGGAGAATTTACGTTAAAATTCTTCAATGGTACCCTTCAACTCTATTCCGCTCAACAAAGTGATTTCAATATTATCGAGGCAGACCGCCAAAATAGCAACTGTCTTTTAGCTTGTTATCCCACTAACAACTATCGTTACCCGGTTTCCGGAGTTGGGCTGGGTCGATGGCTAAATGCAAATGCGGCCAATTCTAAAAATATGGCAAAGGTAATTCAAAGAGAATTTTATGCGGACGGTATGACAGTCAAAAATGCAGCCTTTGATTTTGAAACTAAACAGATGGCTCTTGAAGCCACAGAAACTAATCCGGAATAATGGCTATCTATACAGTAAAACCTAATCAGAATTTGTTCGATGTTGCCCTTCATATCTATGGTAGCATCGAGGGGTTGTTTGATATTCTCATTACAAATGAGCAACTTAATATGAATAGCGAACTTCATGCAGGTCAGGAAATTGAATACCATGAGGGCTATCAGATTCAGAGTTCAATAGTTAATGAGATGAAGTCTCAGAAATTGACTCCTTCTAATGGCGAGCGTCATGTGTATTTCAAAGAGACAACATCTCCTTTTAGATTTATTGTTGGGCCTCACCCTGATTTGAATGTTATCAGTTTTATAGCTGGAGGTGAAGGCAAAATGATTATTGATTGGGGAGATAATTCGGATTTGGAGGAGGTTGAACTTTCTCATGTAGCCAAGAAAGTCGAGCATTATTTTGACAATGAAGTTGAACAGCGTAGAGTGAAAGTTTACGGTGATTTTTTATTTACTGAGTTTAACCCCAGTGAATTGGGTGGAAATATCCTCTATGTTAGACCTATTATAGTCGATGAATACACAAGCCAAGCAAACGGATTTAGTCTCGCAGGACTATTCTTGTTTGAGGGCACGTACAAGGTGGATCTTCGTCGTTGTACTGTTTCAGACCTAAAACCTATAACCCATTTGCACCTTCAGGAACTTGATTTAAGAAACGTACATTTCCCAGATGTTGCGGTTCTCGATGATTACCTGGAAGATTTGAATGAGAATTATGGCACAAGAGGGGGTGGAATAGTTAGATTGACAACCGAGCCGACTCAAAGAGGTTGGGATGCAATCCATACCATTCTTGGCGACGAGATAAGAAACACGCCTACGCCCTGGCAATTTATTATAAATCAAGAAACTTATACTTATAATGAGCCGGACACTGAGTGAAATATATGCTGTCACAAAAGAATATCGTGATAAGCATTTAGAATTGACGGAGATTCAAAATAGTTCAAAGATGTCAATTCTCGATGCCTTTACTTGGGTGACTTCAGCCTCAATATGGGTCTTTGAAAATGTTATGGATGTTTTCAAGATTGACCTTGCCAAAGACCTTCAGAATCGTATTAACGGAACGCCGGCCTACTATGCCAATGCGTTGCTTAAATACCAATCTGGAGATACCCTGGTGGTAAGCGAGGATGGTACAAAATTCTCCTATGCTACTATAGATGAGAATAAGCGAGTTGTAACCAAGGTGGCTTTTTCAGAAGAAACAGAAGAAGGTTTTCACGATAAACTTCTTGTCCTTAAAATTGCAACAGGACAATCTGGAGCATACGAGCGCATAGATGATGATGAGCTGCTTGCTATTCGCGCATACCTCAATCAGATCCTTTTTGCCGGGCAACACGCATTGGTGGTAAGTCGAAAGGGCGATGTGCTCATTCCTCGTGTCACTGTATATTACGATGGCGCGGTTACTCAGGAAGAAGTGTATGCAAATATTGAGAAAGCTCTCAATGATTTTACTGCAAACGTGGATTTCAATGGAGTGGTTTTCGCTCAAAAGATAATTGACTGCATCCAGAGTGCCGAACACGTGACTGACCTTGAAATTGTATCAGACGAAACCAATCACCAAGGAATATTTGTTGCCCAGTATAACGATGATAACCATATCATTGAAGTCGAAGGAAACAAAGAAATTAAGGTTGGTCGCTACTTCATCCCCAATAGTGGTTATTTGAAACAGAGTACAAAATCAGGAGAAGAAGCGTCTTTCCCGACATGGAGAGAATCTATTGTCCTAAAACTGGAAGATAAGCAATGAGATATACTATCAACTTTGATAAAGTTATAAATCAGTTGGTGCCTTACTATATTGGAGGGCGCAAGCTGATACTCTATCTCCAGGCTCTTGTTAAGCCTCTTCAGGCCCTAAACGAACAATTTGTGGAATATGCCAAAGAGACTCGGATTGAAGCGTCTATGACCTCTCAGCCTATAATGTTTGAGTGGTATTTGAATCGCAAGTTGTCGAAATATTTTGCTAATGGAGGCACTATAGCAATTCATACCACTGAGAGATTGGGTACCCCGGTTTATTATCAAAACGTAGATGAAGCAGAGCATTTACTTCTTCATAATAAGTTAGAAAATGAGGACTCTGCAAAATTCTATTATCAAAACGAAAAAACAGAGAATAGTAGTTATAGCTTCATTGTTTCTTCTCCGATGATCAATACGTCTCTGTTAGATGCAGATGCCAAAGTTGCCAAGCAAAAATACGAGGCAATGCTAAGAAATTATATAGATAAGTACCGCCTCGCCGGTAAAACATACAGAATAAAATACGATCAGATATAATGAAAGAGTTCAATGCACAAACAGGAGGCCGTTACACTTATGTGGACGATTTCTTGAATCTTCAGGAGTTGGCTCTGTCATTTGGACAGCTCTTCAATGAATGTGATAATTTCATTCTGAGCGGTTGCCAAGTGTCAGGTAACTCTATCAGTGCCGGATTTGTATATTTGAATGGCAAAATTCGATATTTTTCCGGTGAATCTGCTATTACGACATGGCCGAGGTTTATTGTTGAAAGCAACACCACGGATTCGGTTGGATATGCAAGTGGCACCAGCAAAGTAGGAAGAACGATCTATGGTTGTGTTTCCAGCGGCTCCATGCCCACCTCGGTAGATGCTATAAGTGGTAAAATCCCTGAGACAATCATCATCAATCAAAATACTGGGGGGCTAACTATGCGCGACGCTTTCATGGGTAAATATGCGCTGCTGCTCAATGCGGTGGGTTCTCAGACTGTTAACGGTAATGTTAAATTTGCTGGAGATGTAACCGCGACTGGAAATGTTGTGGCAAATACTGCTCATAAATTAGTAGCAGGAAACACTACCTATGCTGTGTCTGCAATTGGATCAGCTATCGCTATTGATGCCAAATCCAATTCAAATACTCAATACAGGATTCTTATTGAAGATGGTGTGGGTTTTAAGTTTTACATCGGGGCCACTCTTTGTTTCACAATCAACTCAAATGGGTTTACCACATCTAAATCCGGAACAGCTGCTAAAGGTGTTTTTGGAAGCACTACTCTCGCTACTGACAATATCTACAATAGTACGGCAGCAATAGATACTGGTGCCGTTCAGATCAACGTATTGGGGTATTCAGGTGGTTCAGCATATTATCGCAATACCATTATCGGTAATGGTAAGGGTAAAGCTATGATTCGAGTAAATGGCTCGCTTGATAAAATTGAGTTATTCGGTGAAACAACTATCGAACCCGGTGCTGGGGAGCCTTCAGGTTTAATACTCAAAGGTGCCTTATTGAAAGAGAATGTTTCTCTAACCAACTCAATTGCTTGGACTGATTCCTCCGGTGCTCTTATGGCCTCAGTCGGTTTCTCCAACTCTACAAATCAACTATTCATCATCAAGAGTCTGAACTCCGATGTTGAAATCGTAGGTAAGTTAGCCGTCAATATCAGCCCTGCTATTAAAGAAAATGGTATCTTACTCAGTGAGAAATATGTTCTGAAAACGTCTTATACGACAGACATGAGTGGGAAAGCCAACACTAACGATGTGTATTCCAAAACAAGTGCCGATAACACCTTCGCATCAAAGAATGGCGGTTTCTCTCAGTTTGTTACCGGAAACAACACCCAAGCTGCTCTCCGTTCTCAGATTGGAGCACTCGGTGCAACGGATTTGTCCGGTTATACAAAGACTAATCAGTATCTTGCTGATATGGCTACGTCAGAGTCAGCAAAAAAACAAATCAGAGCAAATATTGGAGCTGCCGGTGTAGGAGATTTTCAGGCAAAACTTAAAGATAGCGGATGGGTGAAATGTACCGGGTCCGGAGCGAATGATTTGTACGCACGTCAGATTGGCAACATCGTATGTGTGCAAGGTAAAATTAAGACTACCCATTCCGGAATTGTTTTCACGATTCCAAACACAATTGATGCACCTTACAAAGAAGTGTATTACTGCTACTCTCATTGCAATAAGCATAACTGGCGTGGTGCAATAGCTGCAAACTCTCACGATTTCAAAGTAACGTATTGTGATGGTAGCTGTGGCGCAATAACAGAATTTTCAATCACTTATATGGTATAACAATGAAAATACATGGAAACGTCAAAGACGCTAAAGGACTTCTCGAAAATGAGCGAATGGCTCAGGAAGCGCGTCGAAGAGAAGAACTCGCAAAGGCAAAAGAAGCAATCACTGCCGGAGAACCCGAATCTGCCGATGGTGGAACTCCCGAAACCGAAAAAGAAGAAGCCAGTCAAGTCACATCCAAAACAAAAAAAACGCGGAAGAAAAAAGATTCTGAGGACGTTTGAGGAAACAACACTTGGCTATAATATCAAACTACGTGCTCCATTAGAGTATGATTTGATTATGAATTATAGTGGAACTGGAGAAGTACCCGATGCAGATTTAATTGAAGCAATCGGGTACGCTTCTCTTAATCCATTTTTCCGAACCATAACATTCCGGAAATTGCTGATCAAGTATCGCCAAAATGGATGCTACCAGACTTGGCCAAAGAAACCTCCAACTCGACAACAAGTGTTGGCCCACATGAACGAGAGAAAGAATGGAGCCAGAAATATTGCAACAAAAATATAGTAGCGAAAAAATATTTTTGGCTCAATTTTCATTTCATTGAAAATTTATTTGTATCTTTGCGCTAAATTCCCAATTGAAGCGGAAGCAGATTTCGCCCTTGCATCTTCAAAATCAAAATTATAACACTGCTTTCGTATGAAAGATTACACTGTGTCTGTCAGGAAGTTGACGGATGAAGAGCTGATGCGAGAGGCGTGTGAATCGACTTTCATTGGGACAAGTTGGGTTTCTTTGAAGACGATTTACAAGTCTGAACACTCTCCAGCTCGTACCCAACTTTTCTGGATCACACTCAAAAACATTCCACTGTTCATATCGACGCATTTGATTAGGCATCACGTCGGTTCAATCCCCTTCCAGTTAACCTGTCGAGATGACCGGAAGGGAGGTAATCCTGGTTTGCCGGCCAAAATTGCAGACATTAGGAGCCGTTTAAGCAACCTTATGAGCGACTGGGCCAAAGGCGGTTCGTTCATTGGCCCTCATGCTGATGAAGCGTCAAGCATTTCAGAGGAACTGGATTGGCTGGCAAACAATTCCGATCGTTACACCCCGGTAAATCTTAGCGTATTGGTTAATGCTCAGTCATTGATTGATATGTCAAAGTTGCGTCTGTGTACCGGTACGGCCCATCGTGAAACCGTTCAGGTATTTCAATCCATCAAACAAAAAATATCAAAAATTGACCCTGATCTTGCAAGCGTAATGGTTCGCAAATGTGTCTATCGCAATGGTCTCTGTGGAGAACCGCGTTGCTGTGGATTTAACCATACCCCCTCGTTTGTGCAAGAGCTTCAGGAATATACTTCTCTTTTCAATGAGAAGCAGAAAGGACTTTTGAATCTCCCTAACGAATAAAGGGATATGTGTATTACCGTGAGAAAGCGTGACGGTCGAGAAGTGCCATTCGACCCTCAACGCATTGCCAATGCAATATTGGCAGCAATGAAAGAACGCGGATGCGCCAACGTTCATAAAGCAGACGAAATGGCTTCAGAGATTTCCGTGCAAATGGCTCATAAGGACATCTGGGATGTGGAAGACATTCAAGACCTTGTTGAAAACAAATTGATGGCATCCAATATGCCGGATGTGGCTAAATGTTACATTCTCTACCGCGATAAACGTGATAAAGCCAGAAATAGTAAGGCCGACCAAATTATTTCGGATATTATTGCCGCAGAAAAAAATGACATCACCAGAGAGAACGCAAATATGAACGCCGACACACCTGCCGGCATGGTGATGAAGGTTGCCAGCGAAAAAAACAAAGAATATACGGACAACTATCTACTGTCTGAAGAAGCTAAACAAGCGATTCGAGACAACATCCTCCACGTTCACGATAAGGATTACTATCCCACAAAGAGCCTGACCTGTATTCAGCATCCTATCGACAAACTGTTGAGTGGCGGTTTTAAGGCCGGACATGGCGAATCCCGTTCAGCCAAACGTATTGAGACCGCAAGCATATTATCCGCTATCTCAATGGAAACCGTGCAGAATGAAATGCACGGAGGACAGGCTATCCCAGCTTTTGACTTCTACCTCGCTCCCTATGTGCGCAAGACATATCAAGAAGAAGTTGATAAAATCGGAAGTTTATTGAACGCGGATTTTTCTTCGTTGAAAGATAAAGAAATCGAAGATTACATAAAAGCACCTGTGCAAAAAATAAAATGGCACAGTTTGAATCTTCTTTCCGTAGTTCAACAACACGCGATCAATAATACTGTAGATCGAGTTCATCAAGCAATGGAGGCGTTTATACACAATATGAATACCATTCACTCTCGTGGTGGTAATCAGGTTGTGTTCTCTTCCATCAATTACGGCACGGACATTTCTGCTGAAGGTCGTTGCGTGATACGCGAGTTACTTCTTTCAACTGAACGTGGCGTAGGTAATGGCTCAACAGCGATTTTCCCAATACAGATTTGGAAAAAGAAGCGTGGAGTAAATTATCTTCCCGAAGATCCGAACTATGACCTCTACCAGTTGGCTTGTCGTGTTACAGCCAAACGCTTTTTCCCCAACTTCTTAAATCTTGACGCAACATTCAATCAGCACAAGAAATGGGATGCTAACGACCCTAACCGTTTCCAATATGAGGTTGCAACAATGGGTTGCCGAACTCGTGTGTTTGAGAATCGTCATGGTGAAAAGACTTCAATTGGTCGTGGTAATCTTAGTTTTTCTACGATCAACCTCCCCGGACTCGCTTTGTCCGTAATGAATATCGAAGACAAGGATGAAAGGCTCGATGTGTTCTTTGAACGCCTTAATCAATCGGTTAACATTGCTGCTCGTCAGTTGTATGACCGATATAAATTTCAGAGTACAGCAATGGCAAAGCAATTCCCCTTGCTAATGTCTGGAATGTGGCTTGATTCGGATAAGCTGTCAGGAAACGATAAGATCGAACCGGTGCTAAAGCACGGAACTCTCGGCATAGGATTCATTGGCTTGGCTGAGTGTTTGGTTGCACTTATCGGCAAGCATCATGGTGAATCAGAGGAAGCTCAGGAATTGGGACTTAATATTATTCGCCTTATGCGTGACAATGCACGGTGGTTTAGCGATAAATATGACCTAAACTTCTCTGTCCTCTCTACACCTGCTGAAGGGTTATCCGGAAAGTTTACAAAATGTGATAAAGTCAAGTATGGAATTATTCCGGGTGTAACAGACCGCGAATACTACACCAATTCCAGCCATGTGCCGGTTTACTATCATTGCAGTGCATCTCATAAAGCGCAGATAGAGGCTCCTTATCACGATCTAACTCGTGGTGGTCATATCTTCTATGTTGAACTGGATGGCGATGCGACTCACAATATAGAGGCCGTGGAACAAATCGTTGACCTCATCGACCGATACAACATCGGTTACGGCTCTATTAACCATCATCGCAATCGTTGTCTTGATTGTGGATATGAGGACGCTCAGAAAAAATTGACAGAGTGCCCTCACTGTGGAAGCCATAATATTGATGAGATTGAACGTATCACCGGTTATCTTGTCGGCACCACAGACCGATGGAACTCCAGTAAGTTGGCGGAACTTAAAGATCGTGTAACTCATGGTTAATACACAAATATCCGTAGCGCGAATCGTATGCTCGACTTCAGTAGATGGGGTCGGGCTACGAAACGCTCTTTATGTAGCCGGTTGCAATATCCGCTGCAAAGGATGCCATAATTCTCATTTGTGGAATATTCAGAATGGTACATGGCGAGACATTGAAGATGTGTACGATGAACTGAATCAAGACGAGTTTAATATCTCCATTTTGGGAGGTGAACCTCTTTTACAGCCACAAGCAATCCTTGAACTGTGTAAGATGATCAAGGAGCGCACCAACAAAACTATATGGCTGTGGTCCGGACATACTTTAGAGCATATCCAAGCCAATTATCCTGAACTTCTTAAATACATTGACGTGCTGGTTGACGGTCCATTTATGGAGGAGTTCTACGAGCCAAACCTCCAGTGGCGCGGAAGCACAAATCAACGTGTCATTGATATAAAGGAATGTTTCAGAAATGTGTGTTTATAAAATACTGAAACTTTTATTGCACACCATATCAGTTGATTAGCAAAATTTACTACCAAATACTAAATTTTTTGTATGATGAAAATTTGGTCAGTTGAAAATATGTGCTTAAATTTGCATCGAGAATAACAGATAGAAGGAAATGAAATGATAAGAGCAAAAGGCATTATCCAAGTCCACGAAGGATATGCCGACACTGACGAGCTGTTAGATTCTGTGGACGAGTTGCCGGATGGTGAGTTTGGTTACTTGCTTTTCGACAAACAAAAGAATCGCTCTTTACCTCAGTTGAAGTTTCTATTTGGGTATCTCCTAAAAACTCTTTCTGAAGAGTTGCCGGGTAAGCCCAGTTCAGAAGCCCTATACAGTTATTTTGAGGAGATTTACGCTCCGATACATAAGTGTAATATTCCAGGCGAGGAAGAAGAATTTGAATACTTCGACCTTAAAAACGAATCAGCAGCTGAGATGGATTTCGTCATTCAGAAGATTATCCATCATGCCATGACGGAGTGGAACATCGACCTCCTTTCAAGAGACCGATTGAAATCGGCAGAAGCCGCAGAAGCCTATGCCGGAGCCTACGCCGATCAGTGGAAGAATCTTTCAAGAAAATTATAACAATCTTCCAACATGACGGAACAAGAAAAAGACCTGTCTATGTTTGACATTTTCGGGGCCACAGAAGAAACCCTGGAAGAAGCGGTCAAAAAAAGTAGTGAGGAAAGTAGCAAAAAAGCGAAATACCTCCGCATCTCAAAAGACGGCACGTATGCCGTGCGTATTCTCCCTCTCGCCCCGGTTGTTAGTCCGGACGGTGAGATTCTACCGATGGATCGTAAGGGATATGAATATCCCCTTCGCTCTCTCACCCTTAAAATTGAAGATAACTCCAAGATGGAGAAAGGTAAACCCAAGATGGTTTACGCTACCGTTTGCAATGCCAAGTATGCTTTCCCCAATCTTGCCGCAGATCCTATTGATACCTACGTCCAGGTTGCTTGTGACCTCTACGCAAGTGACACCAAGATGTGCGAAAAGCTCCACGAGTCCAGCTTCAATGGCGGTCTCAAATGGGATTCTTCACGTTGCATATATGTAATTGAATGTAACAATCTCGGAGCCGGCATACAGATCCTTCAGCTCTCTTTCGCGCAGTATAAGACACTTGAAGAGATGAAGCTGAATCTCTGGAACAAGCTCAACAAGAAAGGTACCAAGCGTCCTTGCCCCATTTCATCTGTTCATGCTGCATATCCCGTTGAGATTATTCGCAAGACCGAAGGTAAGACTAAGTACACTTTCAACATCGACCTTACCGATGGCGAAAACGCACTGGATGAGGAAACGCTTCAGGACCTTTTCAACGCCCCTCGTCTCCCCGAAGTTATCTATCGTTATTCTCGTTATCACTACGAGGCTACTATCGCTTTCCTTACCCAACTGGATGAACGATTGGGTATCAAGGTTATGGAAGACGATCGCATGAAGAACTGTCTCGAACAGGTGAAGACCATGTTGTCTCCCGATGACCAGTCTCACTTCACTCTTGGTGGTAACGATTCCGATTCCACTTCTGATAACGATTCAGACAGCCTCCAGGCACTTTACGACCGCTATGACCAGCTTGCTGAACAGGGTCTCGACGATGAAACCGAAGAAGGCCAGGAACTCCGTGGCTCAATCCGTTCTTTCATTGAAGCCAATGATCTTGACATCACAATCGGTCGCAAGAAGACCAACCTCATGCTTCTTGACGAGATCAATGATGTAATGTATGGGCCTGAAGATGACGATGATAAGTCTGAACCCGAACCTAAAGCCAAAGCCAAACCTGCTCCTGAGCCTGAACCCGAACCGGATGATGACGATGAGCCGGAAGAGCCAGCTGAAGAGCCTGAACCCGAACCGGAACCTGTGCGTCCTGCTCGCCGTGAGCGCAATGACGATACTAACGAGCCGGCAGAACGTCCTCGCCGTGCCTCCAGACCTGCTCGCAGACGTTAAGAAATCAATATAACCAACTCCGAGGGGTGTGCCTCGTAACAGTGGCACACCCCTTATTAACACTGGAAACTATGAATAAAAAAAAATTCCCATGTGCTTTGTTGGTCAATGATTTGCACGTCAGCAAGGACAATATCCCTGAATTTCAGAAAAACTGGGATGAAGCCGTGTCAATCTGCAAGAGACTTGGTATCGAATATCTCATTATAGGAGGTGACTTATGGTTGTCGCGCAGTTCACAAACGCTTGCTACACTTCTTGCAGTTCGCCAAGCAATTATCAACGCCACAAATCAAGGAATATATATCATATTTGGTGATGGCAATCACGATAAGGTTGACCAAGAGTTGCTGGAAAGTTACAATCTCATTTTCTCTGGCTATGAGTCAGTTGAGGTGGTAAGCGACTACACCATCGTCGATCTCTCTGATGATTTGTTGCTGTTTGTTATGAGCTACTTCCCTGAGAATGGCTCATTCATTCAGCGTCTAAACAATCTTAAATCTCAGATAGAGAAGGGCAAGAAGAATGTCCTGTATATTCACGAAGGAATCAATGGAGGATTGGCGATCCCCAGCGATGATGAACTACCGGCCTCAATATTCTCGGAATTTGACTGTACACTGGTAGGACATTACCATAATCGTAAAAAGGTAGCCGGGACCAACATCGAATACATAGGTTCATCTCGTCAGCATAACTTTGGTGAAGATGAAGAAAAAGGCTACACCGTTCTTTATTCTGATGGCTCTTACGAATTTATCAAGAATGAGGTCAATATTCGGTATCGAGTAATTGATGTTGATTTGGCCGACCTCAACGAAGATTTCCTTCAGGAATTGAACCGGATAAAAAAGGACGGCAGGTATCGCGTCAAAGTGCGTATCTCCTGCAATTCTAAAGAAGCGTCAACCGTTGACAAGCAGAAATTGTCGGAATGTGGCGCAACCAAAATTGAGCTTGTTACTGAGAAAACCGAAGTAGCAAAGCACGACCCACAAAGCCTTTCCCAAAAGTTTGATAAGAAGGGCATTAAGCAAGAATACACCAATTTTTGTACAAACAAGGGCATCGCAAATGTTGAAATGGGGCTGAAATACCTCGACAAAATCAACTAATATGTGGTTGCTTAAATCTATTCACGCTACCAACATCTGTGCCTTTGAGACCCTGGATTATGTCATCATGCAGAACCAGGCTACACTCATATTCGGCAACAACATGGATAGCGATTCCCAGAACTCTAATGGCTCCGGGAAATCAGCCATGATAGAGGCTGTTGCAATAGGTCTGACTGGTGAACCCCTCCGTAAAGTCAATATGGATGAGATTATCAACGACCGTTTTGACATTGCTACCATTCGTATCGTTCTTTGGAACGATATGGAGAACGTTCAATTGACAATCTCTCGTAAACTGTCGAGAAAACAGCCCCAGGAAATTCTTATTCAAAAGCAGTCCGGACCATACGACACAGACACCGAAGATATAGTCCTGTCTACTGTTGCAGACTACAACAAGTACGTGCTTGAACAGATTGGCCTCAGCAAAGATGATCTGTTTTCCAACTTCATTCTGACTGCACGAAAATACAAATCTTTCCTTTCCAGTTCTGACAAGGAGAAGAAGGACTTGATCAATCGTTTCAGCAATGGTATTATTGTAGACGAGTCTATCCAAGCCCTGCTCGACGATATGGAGCCTGTTCAAACCGAAAGCATTGAAGCCGGGAAAAAGGTTGCTGAGTGTGAAGGTAGTATCGTTGCTCTCGAAACAGAAATTGAAAAAGCGATTAACGATGCAGAAGTACGTCAAGCATCTCGTAAGGAGCGCATTGCAAATTGGAAGGAAGCTATTGCTAAGAAGCGTGAAGAGATCCGAAATGTCAGGAAATCCATAATAGCTAAGGATGAACGATTAGATAGTCTGGACGCTCTCGATGAGCAGTTGCAAGCCTTAGAAAAAAGTGATGTTCCTACAGTTGAGGCTTGGGCTAAGATTATTGACTCGTTCAAGAAAGCCGACATCCAGTGTGCTATGACCGATTTTGATCGTGAGTTATCTAATCTTCAGAAAAGTCTTAATGACAGCAATGCAAAGACTTCCGGTCTAAACATGGTTTACAAAGAGGCTCAAAATAGTCTTAATCAATTATTGGCTACCTACAAATCTCTTGAAACCGACCATGCCGCAGCACTTCAGGAGATTGAGGCTGATTCAAGCAAAGTTAAGGAACAAATTGAAAAACTCAGCACAGAGGTTAAGGACTTGATGGCTACAAGCGATGAACTGGAAGAAAAACGCAAAAAGTTGAATCGTTCAATCGCTGGTATCAACAATCAGCTGGCCGGAGTTATTCAGTGTCCCAAATGTAAGCATGAGTTCCTTCTTTCCGATGATACAGATGTGGTCAAGTTAAAAAAGCAGTTGACTGATCTGAACACTCAATTAACTGATTTGAAGGTTGAGATTGAAGAGAATAGCACAGCTTACAATGAATGTGTCGCTAAAGGGAAAACTCAACGTCAGAAGCAGACTGCCCTCACTGAAAAACGAGATGAGCAGAATAACTTCTACAATGAAGCTACTGAAAAGATTCAGAAGGCTCGAAAATCTCTTACCTCTGCTCAGAATGAGATTGATAACTTCACTGCTTCCATCAAACGCACTCAGGCTTCTTTGGATAATCTCCGAAAGCGTATGTTTGATGAAGTCTTCAGTGCTCTCGACGCAGAGATTACTAAGACCGAATCTTTGATTAAGCAAGAGGATGATCGTATTGCCGTTCTGGAAGGCAGTATCAAAACTTACGAGGAATCTATCAAAGAAGCTGAAAGTGCCGTCGATGACGACATCATCTCCAGTCTTAAAGAAAGCCTTGAAAAGAACCGAGAAGCCTTACAATCCGCTATTCTCAATAAGGAGAAGATCAATGAGCGACTGAACGAATTTAAGGTGCAAGAGGCGACTTTCACTGAGTTCAAGACCCATCTGGCGAACTCCAAAATTGATGCCATCAGCCAAATTACAAATGAGTTTTTAGAGGCTATTGGCAGTGACATTCGTGTGGCCCTCTCAGGTTACACTATTTTGAAATCCGGCAAAGTACGTGACAAAATATCTGTCTCGCTGCTTCGTGACGGAGTTGATTGCGGTTCATTCGATAAGTTTTCCAGAGGAGAGCAGACTCGTGTAGAACTTGCAAATATTTTGGCCATCCACCACCTCATCAATACCAATTGCGAGGAAGGTAAAGGTCTTAACTTACTTATAATTGACGAATTGCTTGACGCGACCGATGAGAACGGCTTAACAAACGTTTTCCGTGCTCTGAACGATACTCAAACAACTTCACTTGTGGTTTCTCACGGTAATATCGCAGAGAATTACCCTAATAGACTAATAATCAACAAGCAGAATGGAGTATCGTATATCTAATGAGTCCAAGCAAGCCATCTGTAACCCGTGACGAGGTTGCGGGATTAGACATAGCCACACATACTGGCTTCTTTTGCCTCAAAGAGCGAGGTACATGGGATTTTACAGAGTCCAAGCAACGTAATAACAACAAACAGCATGGTGCCTTCAGGAAAACCCTGATTGATTTTATCCAGCGTAACAACATCCGTCAGATTGTAGCCGAAGACGTTAGTGTTAACAATCATTTCGTAGACACACGTAAGTTGAGCGAATTTCGCGGAATCTTGTTCGAGGTATGCGATACCCTGGATTTACCGGCCCCAGTGTTCATCAACCCGATGACGCTTAAAAAATTCGCTACAGGTGACGGCCACGCCAAGAAGGATAAAATGATTGAGTATTGTAAACTTCGCTGGCAGCTCGAACCTGGAGATGATAATGAGGCCGATGCTGTCCATCTCTTTTTCTGTTACGTTAAACGCTTTAATCTTTAACCATCATGTCACAATCCGCTCATCATCGCCAAGTATCTAAAAAGGAGGCAAAAAAACATACTGCAAAATTGAACTCTCTTCTAAAAGGGTTTTTCGCTTTTCTTGATCGACAGCCCAAGCCCACACCAGAAGAAGTACGAACCGAGTTCCAACACGCCGAGACCTCCTGGAAGGTTTACTGCATGAAAAATCGCCTGGATCAGCGGACATCTTTGTTGTTTAACGCCAAGGTGTCCTACGAATGGGAAAGAAAGTATGTGGAGAAACCCCAGTAGATAAAGATCTCGACCCTGAAGTCATTGCACGACGGAATAAGTTATTCGACGAGTATGTCTTTCCCTTCAGGAACATGATATACAAGTTGTGTATCAAATATAGTTTCAATTCTCGTAATGTTGAAGAAAACTATAATGATGTCTTACTGAACTTTTACCGAGGAATTGAAACTTATGATCCGTCCAGACCAATTCGAGCATGGCTCCACACCTGCACAAAACATCATATATATGCTATTGAGACTAAACGCCTTAAAAGAGAGCAGATTAACGAAGATTATGATGTCGAAGTGATGGAAGAAGAGCTGCTTGATGATGATGAAGTAAGCGGAAACGTAATGGGTTTGGAGAATTATCGAGAGCATTACAATGATGATATACTCTCTGTCCTTGATGAAATGAAACCGAGTCATAGAGATGTACTGCTCCTTCAGGAAGCTGGGTATGCTCTCAAAGAAATAGTTGAAATAGAGTACAAGAAAGGAACTCTAAAGTCACCCAACATTGAAACAATCAAGAGCCGTCTTAGGGCAGCTCGAAAATATCTCAAAGAGCATATAACAAGAGATGGACAATGAATACCTTGTGAAACAGTCGATGAGGATGTTTACGGAGATTGTGACTAAACTCATCAGTCCAACCTTCCGGATGCCCCAGGGTGGGGCCGCTATCCGGGTCTTCACTACAGCTTTGAACAGGCTGGAGGAGAAGACTGGTACGCTGTCACGAACAAGGATTGTAGACTATTTTGTGTGCTCTCTATACGTATTTAAGGACCGAGAGACTAAGTGGACTATCAACCAAGTCCTCGGTCCTAAATCGTTAGAACGTTTTAACTCAGATAAGGGTCGCGTTTATTATGAGAACCGCTGGCTCAACAAAGCCAATCTTACCAGGGAAAATTTACTGGCACTCATAGCGGACAAATCCAACCACCCTCAATCTCAGTACATATACCTTCCAATGGAAGAAGGTACTAAGAACCGCTTACTGAACACGGAAGCCGGTTATGTCATCTGCCAACAATCCACATTGGGTTGGTCTCCAGAATCCCAAGCGTGTTCAAAATGTCAGTTCTCTGACAAATGCCAAATTGAAACAAGCCAAAAGTACCCCGAAATCTATAGATTGCGAATAGAGCATGGGAGCAAGAAATAATATAAACGTGCTTTCAGAGGAGTTCCTAATGGATCTCTTCCGGACTTGCATGAACGACAGCTACGTCCTGTCAGTTGTATATCAGCACCTGAATTATGACAATCTGCCTGATAGAGATTCCATCGCTCTCTTTAAGGCATTGAAAAAATATTACGAGCAGTACAAAAGAATACCCTCGTTCTCTGCTATAAGGGAAGCCATTACCGGTAACAAAAACGCCATTCATTTGCTGGATGATATATACGACACAACCGATGGTCTTGAATCAGAGGAGTGTATCGCTCTCTTAGAAGAATATCTCAAACGTGTTAACTTCCAGAAGGCTTACAAAAAGGCCGGTGAAGTTTATAATAAAGAAGGCTATGACGCTGCTTCCAAAGTCCTTTCAGAGTATTCAGAATGGGCACAGACATTCACTCTAACCGATGGGGCATTTACTAATGTGGTAGCCACATTTTCAGAGCGTTTTCACAAGAATCGCGCAAAACATAATTCACAGAGCCATACGAAACCTATTACCCGGTTTTATATTGATGAACTGGATGTGAGAAATGGGGGCCGGGATCTCCGTACCCAGTTAACTTGCATACTCGCTTCAACCGGTGTGGGCAAAAGCCATGCAGCACGATGGATTGGCCGTAATGCTTGCTTAGATGGCTTGAATGTATTACATTTCCAGTTGGAGGGCAGTAAGGAAGAGGTGGAAAATGCTTATTCCGCTTCCCTGGTAGTTTGTAATGCCTTCCGGTACGAGCACGGCACATTGCGTGATTCAGATTTTGAACGCCTCGCCAAAGAGCTGGAAGAAGTAACCGGCCACCTGTTTGTACGGTCTTATCCGAAATTCAACTCTCACGTCTCAACTATTGACATCAAAGATGGCATAGCAGAGTTTAAGAAAATATATCATATCAAGCCTGATGTGGTTATTATTGATTCTATGGACTTGCTTACTGACGCATCAGGCCGAAAATATGGCGAAAATGGCGAGCGTCATCGTAGAATCGCTGTTGCCAACGATTTGAAAGATTTGGCCGCAGATGAAAATGTGTGGATGGTTGCTACATACCAGTCAACCATAGAAGATCCGGACAAAATCAATGATGAGAAATTTGTCCTTACTGAATATAACACGGCAGAGGCCAAAGGTCTTGCTCGTCCTCTTACACATCTCGTCTCACTCAATCAGTCAGCGAATGAAAGGCGTGAGCACACTATGCGCATACACGTAGCAAAGAGTCGTTTCTTTGAAAAGGGAGAGCCTTTTAAGATCGCTACAGATTACGACAATGAGATGTTCTACGATAGACAGCGCACAATGAATATCACTAAAGTAGTATAGCCATGTATATTAACCGGGAAGAAAGAGAATATATTATACGTGAGCTTGAAATCGAACTTCATGCAAAACTTGATGGAGGTCGCAAGAATCTTATCGTTCCAGTGTGTCCTTATTGTGGGAAGACTGGCGGCAAATTTGGAATATATGTCGGCAAGGAGACTGGACGTAAACAGTTGTTTATGTCTCACTGTTTCTCTTGCAATCATACTACCAAAGACCTAAATCAACTTCTTGATGATATTGGCCGTCCTGATCTTAAATTGGTTGAGACCGCCAGTTTTGATCCAATAGAAATCCCTGAATTTTTCAAGTTGGACGAAGAAGAGATTGATGATACTCTGGCTATTGTAGAAATGCCGGAGGGTTGGAAGCGGTGCTTCAAGAATCCTTATCTCAGAAGTCGAGGGTTCGTCTATGAAGATTACGACTATTTCCCAGTGGGAACTACAAGAGGATTAAATTTTAAGTTCGATGATTATGTAGTGTTCCCTATTATTGATGACGGAGATATAGTGGGCTATGTATCACGCCACACATGGAGCAAAGATGAGATTGAAGAACACAACAATCGGGCCAAAAGAAATGGGGCATATCAGATTCGTAGATACAACAATAGTATTGAAAATGACTTTGTTAAGTTACTCTATAATTATGATTCAGTTATAGAAGATGTAACAGATACTGTCATCATAGTAGAGGGCGTGTTCGATGTAATTGCTCTCACAAGAAAACTTGACCTTTACGACAATGAGCGTGTGGTAGTGGTTGCCACCTTCGGCAAAAAAATATCTGACGCTCAAATGTATAAACTTCAAGACAAAGGAGTCAAGTCAGTAATCCTTGGCTATGACTCTGACGCAACTGATGCAATCAACACCGCAGCCTCCCAGTTGAACGATCACTTCGATGTTCACATCGCTAAGATTGAGAGCGAAGGTAAAGACTGGGACGAGATGGATTTCTGGGATGTGTACGATTGCTTTGCTTACAATCTTAAAACACCAATCGAATTTAAGCTGAATACAATCAATGAAAAAGTCTAATAAAATAGAAGAATTGTATCAATGGCTTACTGTCAACAAGATTCAGTTTAAGGTCATTGATGAAGAGGTTGTTGAGATCCCCGGTTTCGGCAAGGCTTTCTACCAGAACACCGAGAAATCAAGTTACAATTCCATCTTCCGCAAAGACCGTGATGGAGAATTGATATTCAATAGTATGGAAGAACCTTCAGTATTATTGAATGAGGGCATCCAGTACATTGTATTCAAGTTCGGAGATAACTTCTATTACTATGATCTTGAAAAAGAATTTGCGCTCAACATTCTTAAATATGTCGGCCAGCGTGAACCATTAAACCATAAGTTTGAGTTTGTAAACCTTGGTGTGCATACCCCATTTGAATTGCTGAATGGTAGTTTTATGCCAGACCAATGGATAAAGAAAGCCAAATATCTGGGCCATACGGCAATTGGTATTTGTGACCGTAATACTATGGCCGCTTGTTTCACTCTTCAGAAGGAATGTGGCTATGCCGGCCTAAACCCAATATTCGGATATTCATTGACAGTAGATTGTGGCACCGAAAAAATTGGTGGAAAAGTATATGTACAATCACAAAAAGGCTATCGTCATCTGCTCAGGATTCAGAAAGCCATCATGGTTGATAACCTGGAGGACAAGACAATCTCTTTAGGTGAATTGCTAAAAAGAGGCGAAGGAAATGTGTTTGTATTTGACAAATATTCCTCTACATTCATTGCCGAGAATCCGGATATTGTTGATGACCTCTTTGAAGCGTTTGACGATGTTCTCTATCAGATTGATTTGTCCGAGTATAAGGCCGAGCGTATTGACATTCGTGTACTGGAGGCTACCAAATATTACTTCGATAACCTCTACTACGATGAATACTCCCCCAGGCCAGTTCTGATTAGCGATTGTTACTATCTCGATAAAGATGATGCGAAAAACAAAATCATTCTTAATAAAGTCGCAGAGGGAGCAGCGCATGAACAAAGCGATGACCAGTATTTCAAGGACGCAGACGAACACTATGCTATATTCGAGCAGCTGTTCAGTGACAAATGGGATATTGAAGCACTGTTCAAAGAGTGCTGTGACAATACTCTGATCATAGCCGACAACGCTCAGGCTCGAATGGACGTTACCCGGAACTATATGCCAAAATATGACATGACCCCTGAAGAAGTCGCTAAGTATCATACCGTACACAATATGTTCAATGAATTGCTCGAAGAGGGCCTTCAGAAACTTGCCCCCAAGGATAAGATCGAGCAATACAGAAAACAAATGGAATATGAAAAATATATCATTGAAAGTACCGACAACGTGGACTATCTCCTCGTTCAATACGACACCTGTAACTGGGCCAGACGCAATAACATACTTGTTGGTTGCGGACGAGGGTCAGCAGCCGGTTCTCTCTTACTGTATCTGCTGGGGATTACACTCATTGACCCCATTAAGTACAATCTCATTTTCGAGCGTTTCCTGCTCCCTGAACGAGCCGGTTTATATTCTGCCGACACAACAATAATCGGTCCGGATATTACAGCCACCGAATACATTGAGCTATCGCTCGAAAATGGGAAAACCATAAAAGTTGATAAGGACGCAGAGTTCATGGTCAACAGAGAAGGCGAAGAAGCCCCGATTCGTGTGTATGCAGACGAGTTGCGCGAGGGTGACGATATTCTCTTTGATAACAAAGATTTAATATTTACACTCAATGAACTATAATATGGCACTCACGCAAGAAATGACCGAAGCCTTCCAGTTGATTGAAAATACCAACCAGTGTATATACATTACTGGGAAGGCCGGAACGGGAAAGACCACGTTCCTGAAATATATCGTGGCCAATTCAAAGAAACGAAAAATGGTGACGGCATCAACAGGTATCGCTGCCATCAATGCACGTGGTGTAACGTTGCATAGTCTTTTCGGCATACCTCTTGGTATTCAGAACCCCAATGATGTTATGCGTGGGCAGATGTCTCCTAATAAGATTCAACTGTTTCAATCTCTGGAGCTGCTCATAATTGATGAAATCAGCATGGTGCGTCCGGACATTATCGACCACATTGACCGAAAGCTCAGATTGTATCGAATGTCTGACGAGCCATTTGGAGGAGTTCAGGTCGTTATGTTTGGCGATCTGTACCAATTACCACCTGTAGTCAAAAAAGACGAAAAGAACGTGCTCCTGGAGTTCTACAGAGGTGTTTATTTCTACTATGCACACGTCCTTAGAGAGGTTGGCTTCAAAATCATTGAACTCAATCATGTTTTCCGTCAGTCCGATGAGCGTTTCATTGATATTCTGAACAATATCCGTCAGTACAAACTCACCAACCGGGACATCAATGATCTCGACGAATTACGAGACCGTCGTGAGAGTGCCAGTTTTGAAAATAACCATATTCATATCTGCACCTATCGTAGAGATGTTCAAAGAATAAATACTGAGTTGCTGGGAGAGCCTACACACAGCTTTAACGCTGTTTATAAAGATGGTTTCAATCCTAAATCTGCTCCATGTGACGATGTGCTCAACTTACGTATTGGAGCAAGGGTTATGATGCTTATCAACGACCCCAATCACCAATATTGTAATGGTTCTATGGGAGAAGTGGTTGGAATTACCAATGAGTTCATCACAGTACACCTTGACAACAGCCTAACTGTAAAAGTTGAACCATACGCCTGGAAGGATCAGGAGTATCAACTTAAAGATGGAAAAATCGAAGCGGTTGAGAAAGGCAGCTGCACCCAGTTCCCTCTCTCGTTGGCTTGGGCGATCACCGTTCATAAAAGCCAGGGACTAACCTTCGACAATATAATAATCCATACAAAGGGTGTGTTCTGCCCCGGACAATTATATGTGGCACTTAGCCGATGCAGGTCAATGGCCGGCATCATATCAGAGTCCTTTATTGACAAGAAACACATTATCCCCGACAATGAATTGATTGCTTTCGACAAGGCTTGTAAAGCAAACGGAAACATCTTCAACAAGACCACCTATCGTTCTCTTAGGTTACGATGAAAGTAGTATCAGTTACACCAATATCCACAAGTAATCCAGTCGCTGTGCTGGATTGCTTCGTGGACTCCGGCTACCTGAAAGGGGCGCATGGAAGTTTGCCGGACGTAGATAATGACTTTGAGAGTTCAAAGCGTCAAGAAGTCAAAGAATATATCGAGCGTCGCTACAACCATGACGGCAAACAACGTGTGTTTTCAGCCGGTACGTTCACTACCCTGAAGGCAAAGGCCGTAATCAAGGACGTTGCAAGAACAATGCGTATCAGCCCATCACTGGTAAACTATTTAACGGCAATTTTTGAAGATGATAAGGCTGATTACACTGGCATATTCAAATTGGCCGCTCAGAATCGTAAGGTAGCCAAGTTCATTCACGATTACCCGATGCTGTTTGAAAATATCCGCACCCTTATGTTCCAACCACGTTCCAGTTCGGTTCACGCATCGGCATTGCTTGTAACCCCTGACGAAATGGACGGAGAAGACATGGAGTGCTTTGACTTCGTGCCAATCAAAAAAGTTGACGATATTCTTGTTAGTGAGAACAGCGGTTATGATCTTGACGAGCTTGGTCTTCTGAAGAATGACTGTCTTGCTACCAAAGAACTTTCCAAACTGCACGAGACCTTTGACTTAGTAAATGAGCACTACAATCAAAACATATCAATGGAGAGTATTGTAGAAAGCCCCCTTGATGATGCGAAGGTGTATGATCTGCTGGGTAGAGGGTTCACTCAGAATGTGTTCCAGTTTTCTTCTCGTGGCATCACCAAATTCCTTGTACAAATGCAGCCTACCTGCATAGATGACCTTATCGCAGCCAATGCGTTGTACCGTCCGGCTACACTGGAGAATGGCTCAACCGAGGCTTATGTAGATAGGAAGAAAGGGCTGGTGGCACCATCATATCTATGGGGCACACATAACGCTCTTAAAGATACTTTTGGACTTATCACTTATCAGGAGCAAGTTGTTCTAATTGCTCGTGAGGTAGGTGGATTCAGTTTAGGTGATGGTGTGAAACTGGTGAAGTTCATTTCTAAGAAAAAGATGGATAAGATTCAGGCCATGCGTGATAAATTCATGGATGGAGCCAAAAAGAATGGGTGTCCGTCTGAGGAGGCCGTAGCGATTTGGCAACAAATTGAGGCTTGTGGCTCATACCTATTCAATAAATCTCACGCAACCGCGTATGCTGTAACGTCATATATCGGAGGCTGGCTCAAAGCCAATTACCCAGTAGCCTTCTATACAGTGGCATTGGAATGGGCCGATGATAAAGAACTTGTCCCCATAATGTCTGAAATGGAGGCTTGTAGCAATGCCAAGGTGGTGGCTCCGGACATTAACCGCAGTGATATTTCTTTTTACACCGACTATGAACAAAACTCAATATTCTGGTCTCTCACAAGAATTAAAATGTTGGGAACCAAAGCGGTCGATTGGATTATCAATGAGCGTAATAAGAATGGAGAGTTCACCAGTGTCAATAACTTCATTGACAGAGTGTTTAAGTACAAATTAAAGAAATACGAATACTGGGATGATCCTGACAACGAAGAAGAAGCTACACGCTGTCCTGTTAACGCTCGGCACGTACTCAATCTGATTCTTGCAGGCTGTTTTGATAATATCGAACACGCTGGCTCAGTGATTGAGAGATATGCGATTATTGAAAAGGCCGCCGAACATCTTGGCTTTGAAATTAAGGAGAAGGATTTCCCGGTTGATTTGCGAGGCAAGCATTATTTCTGGAGCCAGCAACAAATCAAAGTTTCCGGTCTTGGTGCCATCGACTACAAGCGCATATATGACAATTCAGCCATCAAAGAAAGTATTAGAGGCCGAGCCGCATATTGTCAATTGAGAGACATTCTTGACCTTGACAAGGACGGTAAAAAAGTTGCCATTAGTGCCACAGTCGTAGAGATGGAAGAGAAGAAATTTACCAGTAAAAAAACCGGCGAAATAGAAACCTTCTGCAAAATCACCCTCCAGCAAAACAACGATATGTCTGAACTGGTGATATGGCCTGATGAATATCGCACAGCACGAGGAGTTCTTCTTGATGCAAAAAATAAATTGATAGTCTTCATGGCTCAGGTTAAGTATAGCGATTATACAAAACAGAATAATCTTCAACTTACAAAACAAAATTTCATTGAAGTGATATGAACTCTATTGTTTCCACAAAACCCATAATCATCTGTATCGTGGGTCCTTCAGGTTCTGGTAAAACAACCCTGGCCAGATTCTTAGAGAAAGCTATGGATATTCCCATGCTTGTCTCGTACACCACCCGTCCCAAACGCGACAATGAAGTGGATGGAGTTGATCATTGGTTCGTTACTGAAGATCGTATGCCTTCTCGTGACAAAATGTTGGCATATACTAAATTCGGAGGTAATCACTATTGGATGCCTCTCAGTGAACTTGCCAACAAGGGTATCTGCACCTATGTAATAGATGAGAAAGGGCTACTCAACCTGTGCGAACACTACGGCGATGATTTTCTCATCTTTGGTGTCCTTATTAAGCGAGACATCAATCAACTGATTGCACAGGTCGGAGAGGAGCGTGTAAAGCGTGATTTAGACCGTGTGCATATATCCGAATCTGAATACGGCTTTATTATTGAGAACAATGGCCGCATTGAAGACTTCCTCGGAGAATCGTTCAAAATCTTTAATGAAATATTTTAATCATGGCAGCACCTTCACAAGAGACTCCGGTTCTGGTGGCGTTTACACTTGACTTTGAAACCGGTGACATACCCTCAAAATCAAAAGGAACTACAGCGGCTCAAATTGCAATTACTCAGATTGCACTCCATGCAACACGACTCGATACCTTTGAAAGAATCGGGTCATACGTCAGTTATGTTCAGCCCTATAATCAGAAAAGCAGCTTAGGGCCGGCTAAGAAGCGTAAAGTTCTCAAATCTAAGTTCGAGGATGAGGAGCCTGAATCTATGATCTACACTAAGGAGGCTCTGGAATATTCCGCTATAACAATGGATATGTTGGAGCAGTATGGTAAACCCATTGAGGTGGTAGCCCAGGAAGCACTTCAGTTTATCATTGATAATACTCCCAAATGCCCCAAGAACATGAAACCTTTCCTTCTCGGCCAGAACATTGACTTCGACAAAGGTTTCTTCATTCAGTTAATGGAGTATGCTGGGCTGATGAAGGAAGTGCAAAAGCATCTGAGAGGTCAGGTTGACTTCTATGGGAATTGGCAACCGCTGGTGCAAGATACGATAATTCTCGGTCAGTTAGCACTCTGTCATCTTCCCAACATCAATTCGTATAAACTGGAAATCATGTGCGAGCATTTGGGCATCGAACTGGACGATGCACACGATGCAGACGCAGACGTAACAGCAACCACGAATGTGGCCGCTGTTCTCACTCAGCGAATGAGGAGTGTTGGGGGAACATTTGAAGGCGATACATTGGCAATCGCAACAACGGAAAAATCACGTAAACATTTTAAGATATGAGCGAAACTAATGAGGTAGTAACACCAGTATCAGAACCCACCGTAACCTTCAAATCCATTTCGGACCGAATGATAATGGATGTAGTAAATGCGGATAATAAAGAAGTTCTCATTCAAATTTCCGGATATGACCTACGCATAGATTTCAATATGCAATACTTACGGTCAATTCAAGATGTAGAAGCAGCTGTAGGAGGTATCGCACAGTTATTCCGCGATGCAATAATGGAAGCGGCACTGGGTCATATAGACCAAAAGCAGTAAGAAAACTCTATTCGTAAATGAAACAAAGGCACTACTAAGTTGGTGCCTTTTTAATCATTTACTACAATGAATAATACCAAACTTACAGACGAAGAAAAGCTCTTTTGCGACCTATACGCATTAGGGGACGCTCCATTCGCCGGTAATCCGGTTAAATGTTATACAGAAGCCTTTCATAATACTTCAAATAGAGTAAGACCAAAGGCTATGGCGTTACTTCAGCGTGAGGATATTAAAGAGTACCTTGACAGCTTGGAGGAGATGACTTTCGAGGAGCAACGATACATGAAGAAATTCATCAGTCAAAATTTAATGAGTATTGTAGAAGAGTGCTCAACTGCTGAATACCGTGATAAAAAGGGCAAAGCTCTTTCTCCGGCACCCCTAAGAAGTGTAGCGGTACAAGCATCAAAAGCTCTGATGGATCTGCATGGTGTTAAAAAAGATCAAGTAACCAAAGTGAGCGTTGAAGGCGCAGGAGAGGGTGGCATTACATTTAATGTCATCATGCCTCAATCATCTTCTCAGGAACCTGATATAGATAAAGGCGAATGACAGAAATTATTTCGATGATTATCGGTGGCCTCGGAGGATTAACCGGGGTAGTATCGCTTCTCTATGTTAAACAAGAGAGACGTTCTAAGGATTTGGATAACGAAACCAAAAAACTTGAAGTAGAGGCGAAACAATCTGAAGAATGGCGAAAACTGTATGAACAGGAACGTGAAGAAGTTAAAGAGCGCGATGCAAAAATAGACAGTCTGTACGAAGAGATAAAAATGCTCCGAAATGAAAAGGCGCAACTGATTGTTACAAACACCGAGATTGAAGTACGGTGTACCAAAGCAGAGCTATTACAATGCAAACGCCCCGGATGTGGAGAGCGTGAGCCTCAAACTGGATATTAAAATGAAATTGGGTGATACAATTCTGATTATTCCATCTATCGCCTTATCAGAAATGCGACTGGATAATTTAGTTGGCAGACAGGCCATAATAATTGAAATCTGTAAAAGAAACGACATCGTAAGGGGATGTTGGGTGGATATTCGATCCCAATATCTTGGAGAAACAGAATGGTTCATCCCATATAACTCAATAGGTATATGAAACTAAGATTAAGACGTATAGCACTCAGAGAAACGTACACGATAGGCAAACTGGAAGTCTGGAAGGACAACCAGTGGGCGTATCTTTGTGATACGGTAGAAGACAAAGTGCGGGATTTGAACAAAAACGGCATTTTTGACAATGGCGAGACTAAGGTGTATGCACAGACTGCAATTCCTTATGGCACATATAAAATCACAATGAATGTGCAGTCTCCGAAAATGTCTAATTATGCCAAGTACCCCTGGGCTAAGAAATATAAAGCATTTATACCTCGATTGCTCAATGTGAATCATTTTGATGGGATTCTTATTCATCCCGGTAGTTCGGCAAAAAGTTCTGCTGGCTGTATCATTGTTGGTCTCAACAAAGTAGTTGGAGGTGTCGTGAACTCACAGCAGATTTGGTACAGTTTAATGGAACACTATTTCTGGCCGGCAAAGAAAAGTGGAGAATCAATAACAATCGAAATTATATGAAGCAGCTCCCAGTATTTTTAATCGGCCTTTTTTTAGGCGCACTTGTGACTGGATTGATCACAACAAAATGCTCAGAACCGGTCCAGATTTCAACACTGCCTCCTTTGCGAGACACAGTTTATGACACAATCAAATATTCGGTCCCCGTTCCGAAAGATAGTATGGTTATCCGTTTTATAGATTCTAAATTACCAGTGTCGGATATTATAAAAGATTCCACACTGGTAACGTCTGGAGATTCTATCCCGGTTCATATTCCAATAGTACAGAAGGAATATAAAACCGAAGACTACCATGCTTGGGTAAGCGGTCCCATAGCACCTCAGTTAGATAGCATAAACCTATTTAGAAAGACTCATTACGAAACCATATATCAAACTATCTCAATTCCCCAAAAAACAAAACGCTGGGGGTTGGGAGTTCAGGCTGGGATTGGTGTAACTCCCAATAAAATAGAACCATACATAGGTATTGGAGTTAGCTACAATTTTTTATCCTGGTAAAATTTCATCCTGATAATAAACATCCGAGTAAAAACACCTCTATTCTTTAACAAACAAACCAACTTCAGAAAATGGAATTACATATCAAAGACCGAATCTTCATTCCTCAGTTGCTCACACAGCAGGGCACATTTATGGAATTTAATCTGAAGCGCAATATCCTCCGTAAGGTTGCGCTTACAGATGAAGACGTAAAAAAATACGACATAGTTGAAAACGAAGCGGAGAAACGTACCGAATGGAACCCCGAAAAAGACCGCAATATGCCTTTAGTAGTAGATTTCACTCAGGACGAACTCCAGTATCTTACCAAGGCTTGCGAAAAAGTGGCCGAAGCCAATTTTCCCGATGAATTTTGGCTCACGGTTGAAAAGATTTACAACGCAGCCCAGCCTCAGTAAATTTTCTTGCTTCCCAGTGTTATAATACCCAGCGCAGCCTTTTCGGTTGCGCTTTTCATTTGATTGAAATTTCTATAATTTGAAATTTGCCTCAAAACCGTTTAGAATCAGCTATTCATATATATAATCAAATAATATGGTAGACAATACGACGAGAAGTGCCGCAATAGGATTTCTGATTTGGTTCCACCAGTTTTATGGAATGTTAACCGATCATACGTACATGATAATTGCCGAGCACTATAAACAATGTAATTACAGTACCATCCGGAACTATATGTTGGAGTTAAGAGATGCCGGATATATTTCAATTGAGAATCAGGGTAAACGCTCTCAGCGATTCATTATCAACGGAGAAAAATTCGATGAAATGATAGCAACTGATGGCTCACGGTCTTAAAGCACCAAAGAATCTTCAAATAACGTTTGCACCGTCTGAAAGGCAATATGAAGTATGGAAGAATCTTCAACCCGAATGTCCCCATTGCGGAGGTGAAGTGGTTCAGCAGCAATCCGGATATGATAGAAACGGTCATCCAACCTATATTTCAGTCTGCTCTAAATGCGGTGATACCAATATCCCTCAGATGGTTCTGTGTGGTGGCGCAGCTGGTGGAGGAAAAAGCTATTTAGGAAGCTGTTGGCTCATTAGCTCTTGTATTCGCTGGCCAGATATGCGTATGGTAGTAGGTCGTAAGACACTCAAAAGTCTTAGGGAATCTACATGGAACACCATCCTTAGCGTGGCGAAGAGTTGGGGTCTGATTGAAGGTGAGAATTTCAAGGTCAATAATCTGTCAGGAGAGATGATTTTCTGGAATGATTCTAAAATCATTATGAAAGAAATGGCCTATGCCCCGGCAGACCCGGATTGGCTCCGTCTTGGTTCTTCAGAATATAGTGGAGTATTTCTCGATGAGGTCGGTGAGCTTGATCAACGAGGTGTTGACGTGATTTTCTCACGTATTCGATGGAAGGTTCACGAAACATTCAAAGTACCCAAACTGATGATGTCAACCAACCCATGTCTCGGATGGGTGAGAGACCGGTTTGTCATTGATGAAAATGGAGATCCGGTTGTATGTCGGCAGAACGAGAAATATATCCCCTTCAGTGTATTTGACAATCCTGACGAAAGATTCCGTAACGCTTATGTTTCGGCACTGTATAAAATTTCTGACCCAAGTGTACGAGAGAGGTTGCTCTTTGGAAACTGGCTATATGTTGATGTCAATGATGCGGCAGCTTATTGGAAATTTAATGGTGATACACATTTGGTTATGGACTTGAAAGAAAAAGTCTATGATCCACTCAAACCAGTGATTCTCAGTTTCGACTTCAATGTGGTGCCCTTTATGTCTTGTCTGGCCTTTCAATTCGATTTTGACAATAAGAAAATCTATGTGCTTGAAGAAATACTTGGCCGTCCCGAAGACAAAGAAAACAACACTCCTAAGTTCGCTCAGAAGATAAAAACTAAATATTTGACCGAACAACACACTGGAGGACTATTCATAACTGGAGACCCGGCTGGTTTGGCCCGGTCTACACAGACAGAAGAGGGAGTCAACAA
>CAZDVP010000002.1:0-53315 GCA_964508865.1 uncultured Bacteroides sp.
TCGAAGGCGATTTTGCCAACGCGCTGCTTATTCACCATAAGTTCACCGAGCTGTTCTCGCTGCTGTTTGTCGACGGCAACCCCGCCGGAGTGAAATGTCTGCTCCACGCAATGGGCCATATTGAAAACGAGCTGCGCCTGCCATTGGTGCCCACGCGCATAACCACCTACGAAAGCATCCGCCACGTGCTCGAAAACCTCTGAAGCCACCCCTGCCACTATGAACAAGGTTAAGCCCAAAAAGGCGCTCGGACAGCACTTTCTGACCGACCTGAACATTGCCCGGCGCATTGCCGACACAATCAGCGACTACCGCAATTTGCCGGCGCTTGAAGTGGGCCCCGGAATGGGGGTGCTCACTCAGTTTCTGCTGGAGCGCGACCCGAACGTAACGGCTGTTGAAATCGACTCCGAGAGCGTTGAGTGGCTCCATAGCCACTTCCCCGAGCTGCGCGTTGTTGAAGGCGATTTTCTGCGCCTCGACCTGGCCGAGGTTATGGGCAACCGCCCCTTCACGGTTATCGGCAACTACCCCTACAACATTTCGTCGCAGATATTTTTCCGCATTCTCGACTTCAAGGATCAGATTCCCTGCTGCGCCGGAATGCTGCAGCGCGAAGTGGCCGAGCGTCTGGCCGCCGGCCCGGGCACCAAAGCCAGAGGCATTCTGAGCGTGCTGCTTCAGGCCTGGTACGACGTTGAATATCTCTTCACAGTGTCGGAAAACGTGTTTAACCCGCCGCCAAAGGTCAAGAGCGGCGTTATCAGGCTCACGCGCAATTCGCGCACTGAGCTCGGCTGCGACCCGGCGCGCTTCAAGGCCATAGTCAAGGCCACATTCGGCCAGCGGCGCAAAACCATACGCAACTCAATCCGCTCGGTCATTGCCGACTTCCCCGCCGACCATCCCCTGGCCGGCCTCCGCCCCGAGCAACTCACCGTCGGCGACTTCATCTCCCTCGCCCAACTCTGAGTGGCGGGGGAAGATGTCGGAGGGGCCGGTGGGACGCTCGGCTTCGAGCCATTTGAATTTGGGCAGCAGAAAGAGCGAGCGCTTGGCAAGATAGAGCGGAGTAACGGTGCCCGAGGTTTCATCCCAGAGCTTGACGCGCTGAATGTCGCGCCCCTCAAATTCGGCAATCATAAACGACGACTCGATGTTGGCAATCTTGTTGTAGGTCGAATCATCCTCCTGCGGGAGCATAATGGCCTGCACCGAGCCGTTGACGTCGAGGCGGGTCAGCTCGCCGTCGTCGAAATAGGCAATCATCTCCTTGCCGGTGAGCTGGTTATAGTAGCCATGCTCAACCTCGTCGGCCATAAACCCGAAATCGGGGAGCCAGGCGCGTTCAACCGTTGAATCGTTCATGAAAAGAATAATGCGGTTGCCGAAAACCTGATAACTCTCGTTCCAGACAACCGGGTCATAGTCCATGCGCACCGTGGTGTCGGAATCGACGTAGGTCAGCGAGTCGCAAAGGCCCTGCAGGTCAATGCGCCAGAAGCGCACGTTGGGATTGGCCACCATCAGTCGCACCGAATCCGGGTCGATAAAGGTGCGGAGCGTGTCGCCATGGATATAGAAAGTGTCGGGCTTGGAGTATTCCAGAGCGCGGGCATGGCCGGTGCAGAAAGCCGAGTCGGTCAGCTCGTTGTAGAAACCATAGTCGCCCTCGAGGGTCATTTGGCGCGCCGAATCGGTGAGCACCATGTTGCCAAAAGCCTCGCCGAAACCTGCCGCGCGGTCGTAGATCAGCGAGTCGCCGGTCAGAGTGTTGCCGCGGCGGGTGTGGACCAGCGAGCGGTTGAGCAGGGTTGCCAGGTCGAGGTTGGTGTCGTAGATGCCCAGGTGCGAATCAATGTCGCCATCCTTGCCGAGAATGCGGGCAAACACCGGCAGGTCGGCAATGCGAGTGTCGGTGTTGTAGAGCAGCGTGTCGGTGAAGATGCGCACCGTGTCGCCGCTGTTGGTGCGGCCGTTCAGGCGCACGTGGCTATAGAAGTTGGCCTCCTTGGTCGGCGGCGCATATTCGCCTTCGAGCGAGGTCAGCTCGTTTTGCGGGTCGGTTAGTTTTCCGCCGTTGAGATAGTAGCCCAGCTGCATAAGCTGCGAATAGTGGAGAATCGGCGCGGTCAGGGTAACGTCGCGGTTAATCAGGCGCACGTCGCGCCCTTCGCCATAGACCGTTACGAGCTCCTGCGAGCCGGAATACTCCATATAGTCGCCATAGAGGAAAAGCGTGTCGCCCTGCTCCATGCGTATGTTGCCGAAGGCCTCCATGGAGTCGGCGGGCAGGTCGGGCGAGGTGTAGAACCGCGCCGAGTCGCAATACATGAACATATCCTCCTTGCGGAACACAACGTTGCCCAGCAGAATCTGAACGTCGGGCTCGCGGGGAGTGACCATCAGCGAGTCGGCGCGCTCCA
The DNA here is from genome assembly GCA_964508865.1 of uncultured Bacteroides sp. Lineage (GTDB taxonomy): Bacteria > Bacteroidota > Bacteroidia > Bacteroidales > Muribaculaceae > UBA3263. Next base: position 2,427 of record CAZDVP010000002.1, read on the forward strand.
GAAAGAGCCGGTTGGGCTGGTGGCGGTCGGCATCGGCCACCTGGGGGCGTATGGGGGTGCGGTCGGGGGTGAGCAACGGATTGCGGGCCTCAACCACAAAAGCCGCCAGCGCGACGGCTAAAAGGATTACTGACAGGAGCTGCTTCATTTCCCTGAACCGAGCCAGTCATGGCGCCAGTCGGGGCAGTCGCGCCAGCCGGGTTCGATGCGAATGTGGGTCTGAGCGATTTTTTTGTCGACCCACTGCTTGAGAATACGTTCGCGCTCGGCGGCTATGGCCATGTCGCGAATCAGCTGATAGTCGTCCGACATGTTGGCGCGGTGAGCCTCGGTGCGGCTCTTGAGCTTGGCAATGCAAACAACGTCGGCGGCGTTGCCGGGGCTTTTCATGGAAAACGCCGGCGAAATCTGGCCGGGCTTCAGGTCGGCAACCGCGCGGGCCACTTCGGCCGGCAGCTCGCTCATTTCAAAGAAGCTGCCCTGAGTGTTGGGGTTGGTCATCAGGCCGTGGTTATTGCGGGTGTCCTTGTCCTGGCTGAGCACTCCGGCGGCATCTTCGAAGGTGAACTTTTCGGCCAGAATGTCGGCACGAATCGAGTCGAGGCGCTCGCGGGCGGAGTTGAGGTCTTTGGCTGCAACTTTGGGTCGAAGAAGAATGTGGCGGGTATTGACGCGGTCGCCACGCTTTTCAATCAGCTGGATAATGTGGAAGCCATATTCGGTTTCAACAACGGCCGAAGCTTTTTTCGGGTCGGTCAGGCTGAAAGCCATGTTGGCATATTCGGGAGCCAGGCCGCTGCGGGGCATGAAGCCCACTTCGCCGCCACGCACCGACGAGCCGTCTTCGCTATACATGATTGCCAGAGTCGAGAATTCGGCGGTGCCGTTATTGACGCGCTCGGCATAGCCGCGCAGGCGCTCCTTGATGTCGTCGATTTCCTGGCGGGGAATAACCGGGTTGAGCGTAATGATTTCAACCTCGACCTGAGTGGGCACGAAAGGCACCGAGTCGGCGGGCAGGCGGTCGAAGTAGCGGCGCACCTGCGAGGGGGTCGGTTTAACCTTGCTGACCAGATTTTTCTGCACCTCGCCGATCAGGTAGTTATTGGTCATGGTTTCGGTCAAGAACTTGCGGATTTCGGGAATGGATTTGTGCATATACTGCTCCAGCTGCTCGCGCGAGCCGGCCGAGCTGATCCAGTCGTTGATGCGCGAGTCGACCTGCGCGCCGATAAACGACGGATTCGACTCAATCGAGTCGAGTTCGGCCTGGTGGAGATAGATGCGGTCAAGGGCAATCTGCTCCGGCACGAAGCAGTAGGGGTCGCCGATAATCGGGAATTTTTCCTGGCGCATTTCGGCCCAGCTGCTCTCAACTTCGGAGCGCCATATGGGCTGGTCGCCGATAACCCAAACGGCTTCTTCAACAACGTTGTCTTCCGGTCCGGCGGCGCCTGCGGCCACACATGCCCCGAGGGCACACATATAAGCGAGGTTTCTAAGTTTCATTGTTTTAAGAATATTTGGTTGCAAAGATAGCGATTTTTTTTGGTTGGGTTGATGATTTTTACAAATTTTATGCCTATTTTTGCGGTGATGAATAAAATTTGTCTGTTTTTAGCGACCATGGCCGCCGGCATCGGCGCCTGGGCCGCACCATATACCGAGCCGGCCGACGACTCGGTCCGCAACCCTCTGCCCTGGGCCGACCTGCCTCAGGGAGCGGTTGTTATGACCTGGACCGACATCGACTCGCTCAAGCCGCGCCATGAGGTTCCCTCCGGGCCGGTTATCGCGGCCGACACTCTCCGGGGCTGGCGCGGCGAAACGCTCATGGCCCGCGCCCTGCTCTATAGCCCGGCGGCCATTGGCGACTCGCTTTCGCTGCATATGCCCGGGGCCGATCCGCGCTGGGTGCGCTATGTGCTGACCGACGACCAGCGGTCGTGTGGGCGGCATAACTTCGCGCTGGAGCCCTGGAGCGCCGGCGACATCATTGACCTGCCCGGGGCGCTCCCCCTGGCGGCCCGCGAGGTCAGGCCCATCTGGGTCACCATTCCGATTGCCGCCGATGCCGCTCCCGGACTCCACTCCTACCGGCTAAGCGTTGAGCGCCCCGACGGCTCGACGCTGGCATCGCTGCCGCTGACGGTCGAGGTTATCGACCGCGAGCTGCCGCCCCCGGCGCAATGGAAGTTCCACACCGATTTCTGGCAGCAGCCCTATGCAGTTAGCCGCTACTACGGTCTGGAGCGCTGGAGCCCCGCCCATTTCGAAGCGCTCGAGCCCTATCTGCGCCAGCTGGCGCGCGCCGGCCAGAAGCCGATTTCAACGATTCTGTTCTATGAGCCCTGGGGCGACCAGAGCCACGACAAGTTCGACCCCATGGTGCAGGCAGCCCGCAGCGCCGACGGCTCGTGGGAGTTCACCTACGATATTTTCGACCGCTACGTCGAGCTGGCCGACTCCTGCGGCTTAGGCCCGCAAATCAGCTGCTATTCAATGATTCCGTGGGACATGAGCTTCCGCTACATCGACCTGCCCACCGGCGAGTACCGCTACCTGCAAACCTCAACCGACACTCCCGAATATCGCGAGCTCTGGAGCGCTTTCTTGACCGATTTCGCGGCCCACCTGCGCCGGAAAGGCTGGTTCGACCGCACCTGCATTGCCATGGACGAGCGCCCGCTCGACGCAATGCTCAACGCCTACAATCTGGTGCAGCAAACCGTTCCGGGCATGAAAATGGCCCTGGCCGGCAACTATCACCCCGAGCTGACCGACAAACTCCACGATTATTCCATTACGGTGCGCCACACCTTTCCGGCCGAAGTGCTCGAAGCCCGACGCGCCGCCGGCATGAATTCAACGCTCTATACCTGCTGCACCGAATCGGCGCCGAATCTGCTCTCGAACAACGAGCCGGCCGACGCCGCAGCCCTGCCGCTCCACTGCCTGGCCTGCGGAACCGACGGCTATCTGCACTGGAGCTGGATCAACTGGCCCGACAGGCCGCTGGAAGATTCGCGCTTCCGCCTGTTTTCGGCCGGCGATACGTATCTTTTCTACCCCGGGCCGCGCTCGTCGGTGCGCTTCGAGCGCTATATCGACGGCGTTCAGCAGGTTGAAAAAATCCGCCTGCTCGATCAGGCCGGAGCCGACCTGACGGAGGTGCGCGAAGCACTGAAAACCGAAAATCCGCGCCTGGTTAAAACCGCAATCAACAAAATCAAATAAAAACCTAAAAATCATCAATCTCTATCATGAATCTCTTTCAAAAAGTCATGACTTTGCTTGCCGTTGGCGCAGCCTTGCCGGCAGCAGCCGAAACGGTCAGCCCGACCACCGGCAACGGCATTGTTCAGCTCTCCGAGCTCAGCGGTATTGAGAACATTACCTGTCTGGCCGGTGAGCATGTTTATGCCAACAAATCGACCAACAATAACCCTCTGACAATCGAGGGCACCGTTTATGAAAGCGGTATCGGCACCCACGCCCCCTCGGTAGTTATTATCGAACTCAACGGCGCAAAATCGTTCTACTCGATTTTCGGCGTCGACGACGAAGCCGACCAGAAAGCCGACCATGGCATTGTTGACTACGTAGTTACCGCCTATGGCGCATCGGAAAGCGACGTAACCTCAATCGCCACCGGCCACCTCGACCGCCAGACCGCTACCTACCACGACGTTATTTCGATCGACGACCTTGCCCCCTACAAGTATCTGAAAATCGAATTCCAGACCGGCTCAAAGGCTTGGGCCGACCATGTTGACCTGGCCGACGCCCGCCTGACCTATGAGGGCAAGCTGCCCCGCATCGTGTCGGCCTCCGACATGTATGTTGAAAACGTTGTGAGCCTGCCCGAAACCCCGTCGATCGACGGCGCACGCATCATTCCGCTCAGTTCGCTGGATCTGAGCGTGGTGACCACCGGCTGGGGCACCGTTCGCGCCAACCGCAGCGTCGACAACAATTCCATCACCATGAAGGGTAAGCGCTACGAAAGCGGCGTCGGCCTCCACGCAACCGCCAAGGTGGTTGTGAAACTCAACGGCTCGACACCCAAGTTCCACGCCCTGCTCGGCATCGACGACGAAGTAGGCGCCGCCATCGACAAGGATGCCTCCATTACCAAAGACACCGAAATGGTTGCATACAAGGTTACTCTGCGCCGCCAGGGCGGAGTGGAAACCACCGTTATGGAAGGCAAGATGAAATACAACGACCCCGAACCGGTTGAAATCGACCTCGACAACCTGACCGAATATAAATATCTGATCATCGACATTGACCAGAACGGCGCCAACTCCTACGACCACGTTGACCTGGGCAACGCCTACTTCGAGTTTGTTTACCAGAACTCCAACGAGCCCGAACTGGTTAACGAAAGCGTTCTGGCCGCCGGCCTCGACGCCGCAACCACAGTGTTCTCGCAGCCCGGCGTGCGCTTCATGCACAAGCTCCGCTCGGCCGACGCCGACGCCACCTTCACCGTCAGCAACCTGCCCGAGGGCCTGACCTACAACGCCAAGCGCAATCTGATTGAAGGCGTCATCAACGAAGAAGGCGTTTATAACTATAACGTAACGGTTGCCAGCGACGGCGACGAAATCGTTGAGCCCATAACCCTGACCGTCAGCTCCAACCTTCAGCAGCCGGTGCCCTTCATGGGCTGGCTCAGCTGGAACTCGATCGAGCGCAACATTTCGGCCGACGTTATCAAAACCGTTGCCGACCAGATGGAGAGCAAGGGCCTCATCGACGCCGGCTATAACTACCTGGTTATCGACGACCTCTGGCACGCCGACGCGCGCGCTGCCGACGGCAAACCGGTTGAACACCCCACCAAGTTCCCGCAGGGCATGAAGGCCTCGGCCGACTATGTTCACTCTAAAGGCATGAAGTTCGGAATGTATTCCGACGCAGCTGCAAAAACCTGCGCCGGCGCCTATGGCGGCTATGGCTATGAAGAAATCGACGCCAAGCAATATGCCGAATGGGGCGTTGATATTCTGAAATATGACTACTGCGGCGCTCCCGCCGACGTTGCCTCCGCCAAGGCCCGCTACGGCGCCATGGGCAATGCCCTCAAAAACTCAGGCCGCAACATTATTCTCTACATCTGCGAATGGGGCCCGCGCGAACCCTGGAAATGGGGCGCTGAAGCCGGCGGCTCATGCTGGCGCGCAACTTTCGACACCCGCGACTGCTGGGTGGGCGCAAGCGGCGGCATCGGCATCGTGCAATCCATTGCCGGCATGAAAGACATCTGGGCCTACAACGGCGTTAACCGCTTCAACGACGCCGACATGATGTGTGTGGGCATCAACGGCACCGGCAAATCGTCGAGCCACCTCTGCCAGACCGGCCCCGGCATGACTAAAGACGAATACCGCACCCAAATGGCTCTGTGGTGCATGTGGTCGTCGCCGCTGACCCTCTCGAACGACATGACCAAGCCCCTCTCCGAAGAGGACCTCGCAATCATGACCAACCCCGAGCTCATTGCCCTGAACCAGGACCGCATGGGCCAGGCCGGTGAAACCGTTTACCACGATGAAAACGACTGCCTCATCCTGGCCAAAGACCTCGAAAACGGCGACGTTGCCGTTTCGGTTACCAACCTCACCGCGGCCCCCAAGGCCTACACCGTTGACCTGTCGAAAATCAGCGCCCTCGACCCGCAGGCCGAATACTTTACCCGCGATGTGGTTAACCACGTCTACGGCCCCAAGGTCAGCGGCTCGATTGACTTCGGCACTATTCCCAGCCACGCAACCGCGGTCTACCGTCTGTCGCTCAAGGACCCGCAGGACCACATCAGCGAAGTGGCCGTTAAGTCGCTCGACGCCATGACCGTCAACACCGCCGGCGACACCGTTACGGTTTGCATGCCCGGCACCGAAGGCGCCAGCAAGCGCACTCTGCTTTCCGACATTGAAGGCCGCATCGTTGCCTCGGCAACTGGCTCGGGCGAATGCTTCGACTTCCGCGCCCCCGCCCCCGGCCTCTACGTTGTCAACACCGTCTGCGCCGCCCGCTCCCTCTCCCGCACCATCCGCCTCTAAGTTGAGGTGTGGGAGTTATGGGAATTACCTTATGGGAATTATGGGAGTTATGGGAGTTATGGGAAATCTGGGGTTTAGACTCCCAGAATTCCCAGGCCTCCCAGAATTCCCAGAATTCCCATAAAGTTCTCGAACTATCCCTCGCGCCCCTTGCGATAAGCAAGCCGGGCGCGAGTCATTTCTTCGCGTATGCCGCCATTGACCAGAAAATCCTTTTTCGCCTTTGCAATCAACCGCAGCAGCAGAAAAATTTCCTGATGAATCATTGTTATGCAAAGATTTGCAATCGTTTCCGCGTCGCGTTTCGGCGCAATTGCGCGATAAAAGGCCGAATCATTATTCTGCCGGCAAAAGTCGCGTACGCTACGCTGCTTCTCCTCCGGCCAAAACGCGAGCTCTCGAGTGCGAATATAATCCTCATAGTCAGCCAGAAGCTCCTCAAGACTGGCCTTTGCAACGTTAAACAGCTTGATTTCTGTTTCGCGTGAAGTCAGCGAAGCCGACGACCCTTCGATAATATTTTGCTTACCGCTACGCGCTGCCTGAACCATTTGATCAACAGTGCGGTCGCCTCGACTAAGAAAGCGTTGCGCAAAATGAAACGTAAGGTCAAAAATGCACTCAGCCTTCTTAAAAACAATCAGCTGCCTGTAGTCGCCTTTCGGTTTAATGAAATCCATGCCGCAAATGTAAGCAATTTTTAAGAATTTTTTGTAACTTTGCGGGCAATTAAGTAGAACTGTTTGAAATGAAACCTTCAATTCCTAAAGGCACGCGCGACTTCACGCCCGCCGAAATGGCGCGCCGCAATTATATTTTCGACACCATCCGCTCGGTGTTCCGCCTCTATGGCTTCGCCCCAATCGAAACTCCCGCCATGGAAACCCTCCAGACCCTGATGGGCAAATATGGCGAGGAGGGCGATAAACTGCTGTTCAAGATTCTGAATTCGGGCGATTTCCTGCGCGGAGTAGACCGCCAGCTCATCGACACCCCCGAAGGCCAGTGGGGCAAACTAACGTCGCAGCTTTGTGAAAAAGGCCTGCGCTACGACCTGACGGTGCCTTTTGCGCGCTTCGTGGTTATGCACCGCAACGATTTGCAGATGCCGTTCAAGCGCTATCAGATTCAGCCCGTTTGGCGCGCCGACCGTCCGCAAAAAGGCCGCTACCGCGAGTTCTATCAGTGCGACGCCGACATTGTTGGCTCCGACTCGCTGATCAACGAGGTCGAGCTGCTCACTCTCATCGACGAGGTGTTTGCCCGCCTGGGAATTTCAATCACCATTAAGCTCAACAACCGCAAGGTGTTGGCCGGAATCGCAACGCTCATCGGCTTCCCCGAAAAAATGGTCGACATCACCGTTGCCATCGACAAGCTCGACAAAATCGGCCTCGAAGCGGTCAACGCCGAGCTGCTCGAACGCGGCCTGACCCCCGAGGCGGTTGCCGCTCTGGAGCCGATTCTGAAAATCGACGGCTCGGTCAATGAGCGCCTCGACCGTCTGGCCCAGCTGCTGGCCGGAGTCGAAGAGGGCGCCAAGGGCGTTGAGGAGCTGCGCGAAATAACCGACGCGGTAGCTGCTCTGGGCCTGCGCGCAAATCTGGAGTTAGACGTTGCTCTGGCCCGCGGACTGAACTACTACACCGGTGCCATTTTCGAGGTCAAGGCCAACGACGTTGCCATAGGCTCGATTACCGGCGGCGGCCGCTACGACAACCTGACCGGAGTGTTCGGCATGCCGGGCCTGTCGGGCGTGGGCATCAGCTTCGGCGCCGACCGCATTTACGACGTTCTGAACCAGCTCGACCTCTATCCGGCCGACCTGCTGACCGGCGCCAAAGTGCTCTTCCTCAACATGGGCAGCGCCGAGGCCGCTCAGTCGCTGAAAATCATTGGCCGCCTGCGCGCCGCAGGCATCTCGGCCGAGCTCTATCCCGACGCAGCCAAGATGAAGAAACAAATGGCCTATGCCGACGCCAAGGCCATTCCCTACGTTGCCATTATCGGCGAGAGCGAACTGGCCTCCGGCTCGCTCACGCTCAAAAACATGGCCTCGGGCGAGCAGCAGCTCGTTGACCCCGACCGGGCCATTGAAATTCTGAAATAATCCACCCAACGGAAGCCCACGATGATTCTGCGCGACGTCAAGCAGCGTTTTTTTGCCTTCCGCAACGGCCTGTTGGCTGACCTTTTGCGCCAACAGCGGGCCAGCACTCACCGAACGATTTTCGGGCTGAACGTGCCCCAGCTGCGCGAAATTGCCGCCGAGGCGGGCACCGACCCCGCGCTGGCCGAGCTGCTCTGGGCCGACGCCGACGTTCGCGAGTCGCGCCTGCTGGCGCCGATGGTTGCCGCCCCGACAGCCGAGGCGTTCACCTGGATGAACGGCGTGCAAACCGCCGAGGAGGCCGACCTGCTCTGCCACTCGCTGCTGCGCCGCTGCCCCGGCGCTATCGACGCGGCCAAAGCGCGCCTCAGCAGCCCCGAGCCAACGGTGCAATACTGCGCGGTGCGCCTGCTGATGAATCTGGCCATGACCTCGGAGCAAGCGCGCGCCGAAATCCCCGCGCTGCTCAGCGGGTTTGAACCGTTGAATTCCGCAAACTCAGGTCTGGCCGACCAACTCCGCCAACTTCTTGCCGACTATGAGGAAAATGCTCTATAGCTCAGCGCTGCGCGCGACCAAAGGCGCCGTTGCGGCGGTCAGCACCCTGCCCGACTCCATTATCGGCAGCGGCAAAACCTCGCTGTTTCTGCGCGGCCAGCGCCACGCGCTTCAGGCCGCAGCCACATTCCGGCCCGGGCCGCTGAACTTTTGGTTTCACTGCGCCAGCCTCGGCGAATATGCCATTGCGCGGCCGCTCATGGCCGAAATCAAGCGCCGCCGCCCCGAAGCCCGCATAGCCCTGACCTTTTTCTCTTCAACCGGCATTAAAGCGCTGAAGCGCAGGCCCAACCCCGACGCCGACTTTGTCGGCTACCTGCCGCTCGACACTCCCGCCAACGCCGCGCGCCTGCTGGACTGCTTCCGCCCGTCGGCAGCGCTGTTCATGGTCAGCGAATATTGGCCCAACTACCTGGCTGAACTCAAGCGACGCAACATTCCGACCTATCTGGTTTCGTGCATTTTCACCGAAAAGGCCCCCCACTTCAATTCGGTTCTCGGACCGGTGTTCCGCCGGTCGCTGCAGGCCTACACCCGCATTTTCTGCCTGAACCAAAGCTCGGTCGACCTGCTCGGCCGGCTCGGTTTCGACCGCGCGCAAGTTGAGGGCGACCCGCTGGTCGACAACGCCCTGCGCATAGCCGAAACGCCCTGGCACTCGCCCGAACTCCATAACTTCTGCACCCAGAGCCCCACCCTGATTTGCGGCTCGATTCATAACGGTGCCGACCTCGACCTGATAGCTCCCGAAATCAACGCCCACCCCGAGCGGCGCTACCTGCTGGTGCCCCACGAGGTTGACCCGGCCAGCCTCAACCGCGTGCGCGACACCCTCGACGTTCCCAGCCGGCTGCTCTCCGACTATATCCCCTCGATGCCGGAGCGGGTGCTGATTGTTGACTACGTTGGCGCGCTGGCCTATATTTACCGCCTGGGCACAATGGCCTACGTTGGCGGCGGCTTCACCCGCCAGCTCCATTCGGTTCTGGAACCGGCGGTCTACGGCCTGCCCATAGCCTTCGGGCCGCGCACCGAGCGCAAGGTGGTTGCCCGGCTGCTGCTCAAACTCGGAACCGCAACCAAAACCTCCACCCCCGAAGAGTTCTCGGCCTGGGCCGACCACTATTTCAACGCTCCTCAGCGCGAGCTCGAAGAAATCCGCCACTGCGCGGCCAAATTCTGCCACCACCAGGCCGGCGCCACCTCCCGCATAATCTCAACCGTTCTTGCCGGCCTATGACCGAAAAACTGCTCTACTATACCGCCCTGACCCTGAGCCGCCTGCCCTGGTGGTTCCTCTATGGCTTCGCATCGTTTGCCGGCTGGCTGATGTTCACCTTCAAGCTCTACCGCTACAAAATCGTTCACCGCAACATCGCCCTTGCTTTTCCCGAAAAAACCGACGCCGAACGCCGCCGGATTGAGCGCGGGTTCTACCGCCAGTTTGCCGACAACGTTGTTGAATCGCTCAAACTGCTGACCGTTAGCGATAAATCGCTGCGCAGCAAGGTGGAATTCGTTGGCTGGGAGCAGCTTGAACCGCTGGCCCGGAAGCGCCAGAGCGTGGTGCTCTTTCTGGGCCACTACGGCAACTGGGAGCTGGTGCCCACGATTGTTTGGGCCATTCCAAAGGACTACATCAACGGCCAGATCTACAAAGTGCCCCACAATCCGCTGGGACACACCATTATGGACCGCATCCGCTCGCGCTTCGGCGCCGAAAACATTCCGCAGAAACATGCCTTTCTCCACCTTCTGCGCCAGAACCGCAACGGCCTGATAACCTGCACCGGCTTCATTGCCGACCAGCGTCCCAACGGCCGCTACCACGCAATGACCACCTTTTTGGGACTGCCAACGGCCTACATCACCGGCGCCGAAGAGATTGGCCGCCGCATCGACGCCGCCTATTTCTACATTGACATCGAATCGACCCGCCGCGGTCACACCCGCCTGACATTCAAGCCGATAGTGCCCGCAGCCGACGAGCCCGAATTCCCCGTAACCGTTGGCTACCTGCGCATGCTCGAGGCCACCATACGCCGCGACCCGGCGCCCTGGCTCTGGTCACACAACCGCTGGCAAAACCAACTATAATTTGGCGCTGTTGGGGAATTTTCGTAAATTTGCGGAGTTCTAAAAAATTACTCCGTCCATGAAAATTGTTTGCGTAATTCCCGCCCGCGCCGAAAGCAGCCGCTTTTTCGAGAAACCTCTGGCCCTGATTCTCGGCAAACCGATGATTCAGTGGGTCTACACCCATTGCGCCGAGGTCAAGTGCTTCAGCGAAGTCTATGTTGCCACCGACTCCGAAAAAATTGCCGACTGCTGCAAAACCTTCGGCGCGCCGGTAATCATGACCTCCTCTAACCATGAAACCGCCACCGAACGCCTCTATGAGGTGTCGACCAAAGTCGAAGCCGACCTCTACGTTATGGTCAACGGCGACGAACCTCTGCTGACCGAAGAGGCTATTGTTCAGTGCATTCCCGACGAAATCAAGCCCGACGAGCTCTACGTTTCCAACCTGATGACCGACTTTTCGAATCCGGTTGAGGTGGTCGACGCCACCAACCTGAAAATCGTAACCGCGGCCGATAACCGCTGCCTGTTCATTTCGCGCTCGCCGATTCCCTACCCCAAAGGCTCGCTCGACGTTATCTACCACAAGTTCGTTGGCGTTGGCGCCTTTAACCGCAAAGCCCTGGAATTCTACCACTCCACTCCGCGCGGCCCGATTGAAAAGGTTGAGGAAAACGACTCGTTCCGCTTCATTGAAAACCACGTGCCGATCTATTACTACAACTGCCACTGCAAATCGCTTTCGGTCGATAACCGCAAGGATATTGAAGGCGTTGAGGAGTATTTCCGCAAAATGAACATGGCGTGAGCAAACGGGTTCTGATTCTGCGCCTGTCGGCGCTGGGCGACGTTGCCATGACCCTTCCGGTCATCTATTCGGTTGCCCGGCAATATCCCGACGTGGAATTCACCCTGCTGACGCGCCCATTTTTCAGCCGGCTCTTTATCAACGCGCCGTCGAACCTGCGCCTGGAAGATTTCGCCGACCCCTCGTTCGGCGGCCTGCTCAGAACAATTGCCCGGCTCAGAAAGGAGCGGTTTACGGACGTTGCCGACCTCCACGACATGCTGCGCACGCGGCTGATTCGCCGCAGCGTCGGCGCCGAAAGGGTCGAGGTGGTCGACAAAGCGCGCTCCCAACGCCGCGAACTGACCCAAAAGAAAAGCCGCCGCTATCAGCCCTCCTACATTGAGCGCTATCGCCGCGTGTTTGCTGCCCTGGGGCTACCGGCCGAGCTGACCTTCAGGTCGCTTCTTAGCGAATTGCCCGCAGGCGAGCGCTCCGGAGTCGGCATCGCCCCGTTTGCGCGCTATCAGACCAAAACCTACCCGCCCAGGCTCATGGAGCAGGTTGCCCGCGAGCTGACCGACCGCAACATTCCGGTCTACCTTTTCGGGGGGCGCGGCGCCGAGGCCGACCAGCTGGCCGAATGGGCCGAACGCAACCCGGCGCTGACCGTTCTGGCCGGCACGCTGACGCTTGAAGAGGAGTTGGAGCGCATTTCGCGCCTGAGGCTGATGGTCAGCATGGACTCGGCCAACATGCACCTGGCCTCGCTGGTTGCCACTCCGGTGGTTTCGATCTGGGGCTCAACGATTCCGCAATGCGGCTTTATGGGCTACCGCCAGAACCCGGCCAACGCCCTCTGGCTCGACCTGCCCTGCCAGCCCTGCTCGGTTGCCGGGCTGCCCGAATGCCCGCTGGGCAACTGCGCCTGCCTGCGCAATCTTGAGCCGCAAAAAGTTGTTGACCGAATTTTAGCCAATTATTAACCCCCTCTCATATCGCGATGGCAAAAAAAGTTGTTGAAACTCCGCTCATGAAGCAATATTTCGAGATGAAACAAAAGCATCCCGACGCTGTTCTACTGTTCAGAGTGGGCGACTTCTACGAAACTTTTTCCGACGACGCCATCACGGCCTCCGAAATTCTCGGCATCACCCTGACCCGCCGAGCCAACGGCTCCGCCAGCAGCGTTGAGCTGGCCGGATTTCCCCACCACGCCCTCGACACCTACCTGCCCAAACTCGTGCGCGCCGGCAAGCGCGTTGCCATTTGCGAGCAGCTCGAGGACCCCAAAATGACCAAAAAGCTGGTCAAGCGCGGAATCACCGAGCTGGTGACTCCGGGCGTGAGCATGTCCGACACCTGCCTTGACCACCGCGAAAACAACTTCCTGGCCGCCCTGCATCTGCTCGACCGCAAGGTGTGGGGCCTGGCGCTGCTCGACATTTCGACCGGCGAGTTTCTGGCCGCCCAGGGCGCACCCGACTATATCGACAAGCTTTTGGCCGGATTCAGCCCAAAGGAGCTGCTGATTGAGCGCGGACGCCGCGGCGAAGCCGAAGCCGAGCTCTCGGCCAAATATCTGACCTTTGACCTCGACGACTGGATTTTCACCTCCGACACCGCCAACACGCGCCTGCTCAAACAGTTTGAAACCGGCTCGCTCAAGGGCTTCGGCGTCAGCGACATGCCCGCGGCCATTATTGCCGCCGGCGCGATTCTGCACTATCTCGACCTGACGCAACACACAATGCTCGGCCACATAACCTCGCTGCGACGCATTGAGGAAGACCGCTTTGTGCGACTCGACAAATTCACCATACGCAACCTCGAGCTGGTGCAGCCAATGACCCCCGAGGGCAAGAGCCTGCGCGAGGTGCTGGACCGCACCGTAACGCCCATGGGCGCACGCATGCTCCACCGCTGGATGCTCTTTCCGCTGCGCGACCCGGCGGCCATTAACCGCCGCCTGGACGTGGTCGACCACTTTTTCCGCGACCCCGACGCGCGCGACACCCTGCGCCGCCTCATCGAGCAGGTTGGCGACCTGGAGCGCCTGGCATCGAAAGTTGCCGTAGGGCGCATAACCCCGCGCGAGGTGGTGATGCTCCGCTCGGCGCTCGACGCCATCGAGCCGGTTCGCGAACTCTGCCTCGGCTCCGGCCAGCCAACGCTCCATAGCTACGGCGAGCAGCTCAACCCCTGCACCAACATCCGCGACCGCATTGCCCGCGAAATCTCGGCCGACGCCCCCGCCTCGACCCAGAAGGGCTCGGTTATCCGCCCCGGAGTCAATGCCGAGCTCGACGAGCTGCGCCAAATCGCCTTCCAGGGCAAGGACTACCTGCTGAAAATTCAGCAGCGCGAAAGTGCCGCAACCGGCATCACGTCGCTTAAAATAGCCTATAACAACGTGTTCGGCTACTACATTGAAGTGACCAACACCCACAAAGACAAAGTGCCCGCCGACTGGATTCGCAAGCAGACCCTGGTCAACGCCGAGCGCTACATAACCCCCGAACTCAAGGAGTATGAAGAAAAAATCCTCGGCGCGCAGGACCGCATTCTCTCGCTCGAGGAGCAGCTGTTTGCCCAGGTGGTTTCGGCGCTGGCCGAATATATTCCGGCCATTCAGCTCAATGCCTCGCTGATTGCGCGGCTCGACTGCCTGCTGTCGTTCACCGTGGTTGCCCGCGAGTATAAGTACACCCGCCCGGTGGTCGACGACTCGCTGGAACTGAGCCTCACCGAGGGGCGCCACCCGGTTATCGAGCGGCAGCTGCCCGCGGGCGAACCCTACATTTCCAACACGGTCAGCCTGAGCAACGACGACCACCAGATAATGATGATTACCGGCCCGAACATGAGCGGTAAGTCGGCGCTGCTGCGCCAGGTGGCCCTGAACGTCATCATGGCCCAGATGGGCTGCTTCGTGGCCGCTGAGGCTGCCCATATCGGAGTGGTCGACAAGGTGTTTACCCGCGTTGGCGCGTCGGACAACATTTCGCTGGGCGAGTCGACCTTCATGGTCGAAATGAACGAGGCGGCCTCGATTCTCAACAACCTGAGCCGCCGGTCGCTGATTCTGTTCGACGAACTGGGCCGCGGCACCTCGACCTACGACGGCATCTCCATTGCCTGGGCCATAGTTGAGTATCTCCACGATTTCGGCGACCTCCACCCCAAAACGCTCTTTGCCACCCATTATCATGAACTCAACGAAATGGAATCGTCGTTTCCGCGCGTTCATAACTTCAACGTGTCGGTCAAGGAAATCGACGGCCGCGTGGTTTTTCTGCGCAAGCTCGCCACCGGCGGGTCGGAACATTCATTCGGCATCCACGTTGCCAAACTGGCCGGCATGCCGCAGCCTATCGTCAAACGCGCGCAGCAGGTTCTGGCCCAGCTCGAAACCAACCTGCGCGGCGACCGCAAGATAACCGACGCCATTCCCGCACCGAAGCTCGAAGAAGGAGTGCAACTATCGTTCTTCCAGCTCGATGACCCGGTTCTGTCGCAGCTGCGCGACATGATTCTCGACCTCGATATTGACCGCCTCACCCCCCTGGACGCGCTCAATAAGCTCCACGACATCCGAACCGTGTTGACCGGAAAATAACCGCCCGGGCAATAATCCGGCCCCGCGCTGCGTTATTGATTTAACTATGATGAAATTATTGCGCTTACTATATGTTTTGATTTTTGGCTTTGCCGCCACCTTCGGAGCGAGTGCTTTCGCCCCGGAAACCTACGCCACGCAGTCGGTGCTCGCTTCGGGCAAGTGGGTGAAGGTCAGCGTCAAAACCTCGGGCATGCACTGCATTCCGGCAGCCACCCTGTCGAAATGGGGATTCAGCAACCCGGCCAATGTGCGCGTCTACGGCTACGGCGGCGCCATGCTCTCCGACGTACTCGCCGCCGAGTCCTATATCGACGACCTGCCTCAGGTTGCCTCTACCGTTACGGCCAAAGGCCTGGTTTTCTACGCCGAAGGCCCCGAGCAGATTAACGCCAACGAGCGCGAGGTGGCCTACCACTCGGTTAACCCCTACAGCAACTTCGGCTACTACTTTCTGACCGAAGGCTCCTCGGCCACTCCGCAGCCCCAGCGGCGCGGAACCGCACTGGCCACTTCGGCCGGCAGCCACACCGACGGCCCCTGGGCGGTTTACTATGACCCGCAGCAGGTTTCGCTCGGCAACAGCGGCCGCATGATGGTTGGCGAGGACTTCCGCACACAGCGCACGCGCAGCTTCCAGCTAACAACGGCCTCGCGCAAGCCCGGCTCTCAGGTAACCATGCAGCTGTCGGTAGTGGCCAACAGCAGCACGCGCACAACGCTAAGCGTCACCGCCAACGGCGAAAAGCTCAATCTCAACACCTCGAGGGATTATATTGAAACCTGCTCGAGCGGCAGCGGCTACTACGCCACTGCGGCGCTGATTTCAAAATCGTTCACCCCCGGCTCCAACGAGCTGACAATGGCCCTGACAATGTCGACCTCCGGAATCATGAAAGCCGGCTGGCTCGACTATCTGGAGCTGGCCTATACGCGCACTTTCGAAGGTTCGCAGACGCTTCTGAGCTCCGGACCCGAAATTTCATCGACCGGAGCCGTAGGTTCGGGCCGCCACGTTTGGGACGTTACCGATCCGGCCGACCAATATGAACTCAACGTAGGCCCCACCGGCGCCTGGCGCAACGAGCGCGCCGGAATGCGCCGCTATGCGGTTTGGGGCGAGGCCGACGCCATGCCCGAGCCGGAGCTCGTTGCCAACCTCTACAATCAGAACCTCCACGCAATGACCACTCCGCCCGACATGGTCATCATCACCCCCACGGCCTACACCAAGGGAGCCAACGCCATTGCCGAAATTCACCGCAACTACGCCCTCGACCCGCTCCGGGTCGAAGTGGTTAACCTCGACCAGGTGCTCAACGAATTCGGCTCGGGCAGCTTCGACCCCGGAGCGCTGCGCCGCTTCCTGAAGATGCTCTATGACCGCAACTCGTCAGAGGGCCGGCTGCGCTACGCGCTGCTGATGGGCAAGGGCACCTGCGACAACCGCGCCCTGACGGTGGTGGGCAAGGCCGTGCGCGCGCCGATGCCGCTCTGGACCAGCGAGAACTCCCTGAACGAGAGCAACTCGTTTTCGACCGACGACTATTTCGGATTTCTTGAAGATAACTCCGGACTGCGCCCCGAAGCAGACAAGCTCAGCATTGCCGTTGGGCGCATACCGGTCACCTCGGCCGCTCAGGCAACCACAGCTGCCGAAAAAATCCAGCGCTATCTCTACACGATGCCCAAAGGCAGCTGGCGCACCAGAATGACTGTGCTGGCCGACGACGAAAACGAAGGCCAACACACCACCCAGTCAGAAAGACTGCTAAGCAACCTGGCCGCCGGCCCCAGCGGCTCGCGACTGGTGGCCGACAAGATATATTGCGACGGCTACGTGCGCCAGAACTCAACCTATCCGCTGGCGCGCACCGAGCTGTTCAATAACTTCAACGACGGCATGGCCATTTTTGCCTTCATTGGCCACGGCTCGCCAACCGCCCTCGGCTCTAAAAACATCATTCAGCCGGTTGACTTCCGCAACCGCTTCTTCTTCAAGCAGCTGCCGTTTTTCTATGCTGCGACCTGCTCGTTCCTGAAATGGGACTGCGACATAGTTTCGCAGGCCGAGGAGCTGATGTTTATGAACGACGGCGGCATAATCGGCTGCATATCGGCCCTCCGCCCGGTCTACATTACCTACAACGGCTCCGTTTCGGCGGCCTTTGGCAGAGTGCTGTCGAAGTTCGACGAGTCGGGGCGCGTTCCCACCATCGGCGAAATATACCGCCAGACAAAAAATGAGGTCACCGGCGATTATGGCAACAAGCTCCGCTACGTTCTGATGGGCGACCCGGCGCTGCGCCTGGCCTTCCCCTCGAATATGCTCACTATTGACGAAATCAACGGCGTTGGCCTGACCGACAACGACCCCTTCACCGCCATGGCCCGCCAGGACCTGACAATTACCGGACGGGTAACCGACCCCAACGGCACTCTCCTTGAAGATTTCAGCGGCACTGTCACCGCCACGCTCTACGATGCCGAATTCTCCGCAACCACGTTCGGCTACGGCGAGAACGGCAAGGAGGTGAACTATGAGGAAATCGGCGCCCGGCTTTTCACCGCAACCGGCAAAGCCGAAAACGGCCGCTATGAAATCAAGGTGCGCATGCCCCGCAACATAGCCGACAACTATCGCCCGGCAACGCTCAGCCTCTATGCCAACGCAACGGCCGCGGGCGACCTGCGCGAAGCCGCCGGACTGACCCGCAACATCTATGCCTTCGGGTTCGACGACTCCACGCCCGACGACTCACAGCCGCCGCTGATTCACTCGGCGCTGCTCAACGACGAAAACTTCAGCCAGGGAGGCGACGTTAACCCCTCGCCGCTGCTGGTTGCCCGCCTGAGCGACAACACGGGGCTGAACATGTCGTCGGCCGGCGTGGGTCAGAAAATGACCCTGACCATCGACGGGCGCACGACCTATAACGACCTGGCCTCGTCGTTCGTGCTCGACCCCACTCCGCAGGCCGGAGCCATGAGCGGCACGCTCTACTATCAGATACCCGAAATGGCCAAGGGCCTGCACACTCTGACGCTGCGCGTCTGGGACATCGACGGCAACTTTGCCGACGCCTCGCTGCAGTGCAACGTGCGCACCGACCTGAAGCCGGAAATCTATGAGGTCTACACAACCGACTCGCCCGCACGCGAGCAGGCCCGATTCTACGTTCGCCATAACCGCCCGGACCAGATTGTCAACGTTAACGTTGCGGTCTACGACCTGATGGGCCGTCCGGTCTGGAGCGGCCAGACCGAATCGCGCTCCGACATGGAAACCTCCTCGCCGCTGGTCTGGGACCTGCGCAACGAAGGGGGCCAGCGAGTGCCGCGCGGAATCTACATTTACCGCGTGGAGCTGACCGACGGAGCCACCCCGGCCTCGAAAACCAAAAAACTTGCCGTAGCAGCAAATGACTAAAGTAACCGTTTATTGCGCGTCGAGCCCCGACGCTCCCAAACCTTTTATCGACGCCGCCTATGAACTCGGCCGCCTGGCCGCAGAGCGCGGCTGGGCAACGGTCAGCGGCGCCGGAACGCTCGGACTGATGGGCGCCGTTGTTGCCGGAACGCTCAGCGCCGGCGGAACCGCCATAGGCGTTATTCCCCAATTCATGGTTGACCGCGGCTGGGCCAACCCCGACATGACCGAACTCATAACGGTCAGCACCATGGCCGAGCGCAAACAGATGCTCGCCGACCTGGCCGACGGAGTGATTGCCCTGCCCGGCGGCATAGGCACTCTCGACGAGCTGATGGACCTGCTGACGCGCTGCCAGCTGGGAATGTATGACCGCCCGGTGGTTATTCTGAACACCAACGGCTTCTACGACCACCTGCTGGCCCACCTGCGCCACACCGACGAGTGCTCGATGATGCGCCACCTCGGCCTGCCGGGCGATTTATGGCACGTGGCCTCCACCCCGGCCGAGGCCCTCAACATCATTGCCGCCGAAAATGCTTGCCGCCATTGAGCCAACGCTGCGCCTTCGCGGTGCCAGCTCCGATTCGGCGCTGCTGACCGTTCTGATGGGAGTGTTCATTGTCAGCGCCCTGTGCGCGCCAACAATGGGCCGCATCGCTTCGACCTACATCAAACAGCTCTTTCGCTCCCACCGCGAGTTTCTGCCCGGCGAAAAAACGCTGGGCGAACGCCTTGTAATCACCATAGGCCTGGTGCAGACAGTCGTTTTCGAGGGGCTGATTCTCTACTGCGCCCTCGGAGCCTCCGGCCGCCCCCCGACGGCCTCGCTGGCGGGCGTTGCGCTGCTGTGCGCGCTGCTCTTTGCGGTGCAGCTGGTCGGCTACCGGCTCGTTGGCTATGCCTTTGCCGCGCCCGACGAATCGCAGGCCTGGCAGTCGGCGTTCTTCATAACCCAGGGCATTTGCGGCTATCTGCTTGTTATTCCGGCATTTGCGATGCTTTTCTATCCGAACCTGATGCTGCCATTTCTGATTTCGGCCGGAGTGATTTTTGCCGCTTACCGCATTCCACTGTATATCAGTGAGTTTAGAATTTTTCACACTGGCAATTTGTCAGTAATATACTTTTTTTTGTATCTTTGCACGCTCGAAATTGTGCCCCTGCTGGCGGTTTGGTCGCTTGCGGGAGCGTTTTCGTCAATTTTTTGTTGAACCAATCCGCCGCAAATAAATGGCTAAACCCATAACGAAAGTTCTGATTTCCCAGCCCCGTCCGGCTGCTGAAAAATCGCCTTATTTCGACATCGAGAAAAACCGCGGAGTTGAAATAGTTTTTCGGCCTTTCATCAAGGTCGAAGGCCTGACTTCACGCGAATTTCGCCAGCAAAAAATTTCCATCTCCGACTTCACGGCAGTGATTTTCACCGCCCGCACGGCCGTTGACCACTTTTTCCGCCTCTGCGAAGAGCAGCGCTACCAGGTGCCCGACACCCTGAAATACTTCTGCTCATCCGAAAGCATTGGTTTCTACCTGCAAAAATACATTCCCTTCCGCAAACGCAAAATCTTCCACTCCCCAACCGGCAAGTTCGAAGACCTCATTCCCATTCTGCAGAAGCACCACAAGGAGAAATATCTCTTTGCCGTTTCCGACGTGAGCAAAGACGTTCTGGCAAACCTCGAGCGCTCCAAACTGCAATATACCCGCGCGGTGATGTATCGCACGGTGCCCAACAATTTCGGCCCCGACGAGCCGTTCGACTACGATATGCTCGTTTTCTTCTCGCCCGAAGGAATCAAAGCCCTGCAGACCAACTTCCCCAACTTCGAGCAGGGCAACATCCGCATTGCAACCTTCGGCCTGACAACGGCCAAAGCCGTTGCCGACGCCGGCCTGCGCCTTGACCTGGACGGCTCCAAGAGCCCCACAAAGTCAATTGCCGCCACAATCGACGCCTACATTGCCGAGCAAAACGAAGGCTACGAAGACGACCCCGAACCCGAAAGCCCCGCCGAAGCAGACCAAACGGAAGCTAATGAGGAACAAACTCCCGAAAACGACTAAACTCTGCTCCCTGACGGCTATCGACGCGCTATTCGCCTCCGGCAATGGCGCGCTTGCTTATCCGCTGCGTGCGGTGTGGCTTCCGGCCGAAACGCCCGGAGTCAAATTTCTGATTTCAGTTCCCAAACGCCGCCTGCGCCATGCGGTCGACCGCGTTGCCATGCGCCGGCGAATCCGCGAAGCCTACCGCCTGCTGCGCCCTCAGCTGCCGCCGGAACCGGCGCTGAACATTGCCTTTATCTACGTTGCCAACTCGCGCGTTGACTCGGCGCGCATCCATGCCGCCATGGCCCGCCTGCTCAATGATCTCCAGGCTGCTCAGTGAGCTTTTGATTCTGCCGGTGCGATTCTATCGCGCCTTCATCTCGCCGCTGACACCGCCGAGCTGCCGCTTCACGCCAACCTGCTCGCAGTATGCAATCGAGGCCCTGCGCAAACACGGCCCTCTGCGCGGCTCTTGGCTAACCCTTCGCCGCCTGCTCCGCTGCCACCCCTGGGGCGGCTCCGGCTACGACCCCGTCCCCTGAACAACATGGAAGCTCCCGGCCCTGGGGAGGGTCGGGAGTTTCGGAGAGTTTATGGATTAGTATTTAGGGCCTTGGTTATTTGTCGTTGAGCACGCAGATTGCAACGCGGTTCCAGCTTTCTTCCTTGAACATTTCGCCGATGCCTTTGCCCTGAGCCTTGATGCGGTCGGCCTTGATGCCATATTTGTTGACGAGCATGGTCTTGACGCTTTCGGCACGATTCTTGGCCAGGCGTTCGTTGAATTCGAGGTTACCGTCTTTCGAAGCGTAGCCATTGATTTCAACCGTTGCTTCGGGGTTGTTCTTCATGTACTGGGCAATCATTTCCACGTTAGGCTGCTGGTCGGCAGTGATTTTCGAGGAGCCGATGCGGTAGAACACGTAGCGTACGCTCTGCAGGGTGTTGACGCTGTCGGTCTGGGTCACTACGGTAGCCGGACGGCTCTGGCAGCGTTCGAGGGCCTGGGCCAGGGTGTTGTTGGCGGCGTTGAGGTCGGCGTTGACGGCGGTCAGGTCGGCGATGCCGGCTTCCTGGGCAACAACCATTGCACGCAGGGCGTTGATCTGTTCGTTATAGTCGCTATAGTCGCAGGGAGCAGCGTAGGCGAAGCTGTGGGTGCCGTTGGAGTTACCGAAGTGGTAGGTCACGCCGGCCATGAGTTCGAGCGATGCGGCGCGGGCCGAGAAGTCGGTGTACTGCTTGTTGGTCACATTCCAGAGAATCGAAGGCTTGATGCCGATGGTCCATGCTTTGGATTCGCCGAGGTTGAAGTTGATGTTCACACCCGAACGGACGCCGATGTCGTTGCCGTCGCGGCCCTGCGATTTAGGAACGAAGGTGTGAATCCAGCCGGTACCGCCAACCAGTTCTACTTCAACGGGGCGGGGTTGGCCTGCATAGCCGGCGAAAAGGTTATTCATGTTAACTGCGCCGAAAACGCCAACATACATTCCGTCAACGATGTTGTGCATGGAGGGCTGACCGTTCCAGGTCGAGGTATTGAAAGTGGTGGTTCCTTCAACGCCGAGGCCAATGGTGGGCGAAACCTGTTTACGAAGTTCCAGGCCGGCTGCACCGCGGATGTTGTCCTTGAAGGTGCCGTGGAAGGGGTGGACGGGGTTGGCAATGCCACCCTTAACGGTGATTGACCAGTTATCGCCGGCGTTAGAAGGGGCCAGCGCATTAGTTGTTTCCTGGGCGGAGGCAGCACCGGCAAAAGCTACGGTTGCAATAGCTGCGAGAATAGATTTTTTCATAATAGGTAGTAGTTGAAATTTTGTTAGTAGTTCTTGTTTCTTGGTGTAGAGGAAATTTAAAATCGTTTTCCTATACGACAACCAACCAAGCAAAAAAGTTCAAAAACCCCTAAAATTTTTTAAAATATTTTTTCAGAGCGACTCAAGAATCGGCTCTACGATATGGCGGTCGGGACACAGGCGCGGCACCTTGCGCTGCCCGCCGAGTTTGCCTGTTGATTCGAGCCAGCGGTCAAAGGTTCCCTGCGGAACTTCAATGACCTCCACCGGGTCCAGAAATATCGAGTCCTGGCGCTTGGCGGCATAGTCGCTGTTCTCGCGGCAGAGATTGCGGTCGAGCTCGGCGGCAAACTGATTCAGCGATTGGGGCGGCTCCTTGAATTCCACCAGCCACTGGTGGCGGCCGTGGTGGCTGCCCGAGGTATAGACCGGCGCGGCAGTGTAGTCGCTCACTCGGCAGTTCAGGGCCTGGCAGGTAGCGGTCAGCGCTGCGTCGGAGTTATGAACCATCAGCTCCTCGCCAAAGGCATTTATATAGAGTTTTGTGCGTCCGGCGATTGATATTCGCAGCGGAGCGGTGGTTTCGATTCTAACGGTGTCGCCCAGCGGATAGCGCCAGAGGCCGTTGCTGGCGGTGATGACCAGAGCGTAGACCTTGCCCTGCTCAACCTCCCAGGCCTTGACGGGGTCGCGGCCGTCGAGGGGGTCGAACTCATAGTAAACGCCCGCGTCGGGAATCAGCAGCATGGCGCCGGGAGTCAGCCGGTCCTGAACGGCAAAGAAGCCTTCGGAGGCATTATAGGTTTCGAGATAGCGCATTTTGGAGCTATCGGTTATTGACTCATATTGTCCGCGATAGGGGTCGAAGCTGATGCCGCCATGGAAAAACACCTCCAGGTTGGGCCAAACGTCGTGGACGCTCTCAACTCCGGCATCTTTAATCACCTCGCGCAGAACGGTGAGGAACCACGACGGCACGCCGCTGATGGAACGCACGTCGGCGCCGCGCGAAGCGCGCACCAGTGCCGGGAGCTTTTCGTGCCAGTTGCTCAGCAGGGCAACTTTCGGGTCGGCCGGCACGCGAAGCAGCGACGAGCCGCCCGGCATTTTTTCAATCAGGTGGGCCGACAGGTCGCCGACCTTCACGTCGGCCGGATGCTCGCGCAGCTCAGTGGCAAACGACCCGCCGAGAATAAACGACCTGCCGCCCAGCACCCGGCTGTCGGGGTAGAGGCGCAGATATTCGGCCAGGCAGCAGGCCGAACCGCGGAAATGGTTGCGGCTGAGGCTGGCGTCGGTCACGGGAACATATTTGGAGCGGCCGTCGGAAGTGCCCGACGACTGGGCGAAGCGGCGGCATTTTCCGGGCCAGAGCACATTGGCTTCACCGCGGACCATGCGCATCACTTCGGGGCGAATGTCTTCATAGGGGCGCACCGGCACCCGGCTGCTGAAATGTTCGGCGCCGGCGATTGAGGCGAATCCATAGCGGCGCCCGACGTCGGTGTTGCGCGCGTCGCTCAAAAGGCCATGCAAAACCCGGCGCTGCGTCCGCTCCAGGTCGTCGGAGTGGTGAGCGAGGTTCTTGGCTCGGGCCTCAAAAAATGGCCTGCATAATGGAGTTAGATTCAACACGAGGGCAAAGTTAACTAAATTTTTTATATTTTTAATGCCCGGCCGGCGCTTTTAGTTCACTAATGTGCGCCCGATTTTTGTTTTCGGGATTTTTTTTGTACCTTTGGAGCAGCTAAACCAATCATTTAACACTTTCAATTTTCTATGACTCATTCAAAAATTCGACTCGGCTTGTTGGCCTCCGCTATGGCCATATGCCTGTCGGCAACAGCCGGCGACGAAGTTGTTCGCCAGATTTCGCTGCAAACAGGCAAACTCGACTCCTCAACAGGCTGGTCGCAAACCTGGACCGGCACTGAAACCTCACCGGCCATTTCTATGACCGCTTCGCGAAAGGACATGGCCCCCGCTGCCGACGGCATCAACCTGGACATGCGCGAGGGCACAGCCAAAGCCTCAACCTATACCATCATTCCCGAAGCCGGCTGGCAGGTAAAGGAAATTTCAATCAGTTTCCGCGGCAATGACGATAGCAACCCTGTAACCGTCAGCGCAATGGGCCATAAAATCGTTTCCTCCTCCGAGGTGCAGACCCTGACCGTTCAGCCGCGCAACTTCGACTCGCCGGCCATTACCCTTACCGGCAACAACCAGGGCATAACAACCACCGACTTCCGCGTGACCCTGGTTGAAGTCGAGCCCGAACCCTACACCGAAGTGGTTATCAATAAAAACACCGGCTCGTTCGTTTCGTCGACCGGCTCGTTCAACAGCCTCTGGCAGTCGGGCAACCTCTATCTGACCTCGGCCACTGCTTCGAACCAGCGCGCCGCCAATATGGCAGTTGCCGCCGACGGCGTTTCGCTCGACCTGCGCGAAGGCTCGGCCAATGCGTCGAACTACTATCTTGTAGCCACCGGCAACCAGCGCGTTTCGGGCTTCGAACTGACTTTTGTGAGCAACGACCCGTCGAAACCCGTAACCGTTACCTGCGGCTCGCAAACCCTCACCTCCTCAACCGAGCCCCAGACCCTAACGGTTAAGGGCATAGCCTACGGCCAGCAGGCCAGCTTCACCCTGACCGGCGCCAACGCCGGCATCGCCGCCACCTCATTCAAGGCCTACCTGTCAGAGGCCTCGCCCACGGTCCATGGCGTCAACGTGTTTACCTACACCGGCGTTCAGCCGTTCCAAACCGTTTATCGCATTCCGGTTGTGGCCTACGTTCCCGCAGGCCCGAAGGCCGGTCGCCTCGTTGCAGTCAACGACTTCCGCCCCTGCGGCGCCGACATAGGCTTCGGCGAAGTTGACCTCCACATTTCCTGGTCGGACGACGGCGGCCTGAGCTGGACCGCTCCGACCGACCCGGTCGACGCTCAGGGCAACCACGTTGCCGACGGCGACGGCCAGGGCACTCCCGCAACCAGCAATGAAAACCGCGACTGCGGCTTCGGCGACCCCGTTCTGGTTGCCGACCGCGAAACCGGCGACCTTTTGATGGTTGGCACCTGCGGCCGCGTTCCCATCGGCCAGGCCACCCGCGCAATTCCCCAGGGCATCGCTATCTGGCACAGCCAGGACGGCGGCGAAACCTGGACCCAATGGAAGGACATCACCGAAAGCATCCTGACCCAGCTCGACGACAAATGCGAATACGGCAAGGTTGACGGCTTCTTCTTCACCGCCGGCCGCATGGTTCAGAGCAAATACGTTAAAGTCGGCTCGCACTATCGCGTCTACGTTGTTGCCGGCGGCGCATCGCGCCAGCGCAACGACACCCAGTGCTGGGTGTTCTACACCGACGACTTCGGCGACACCTGGCATATTCTCGGCGACCCGATGAAACCGGCCCTGACAACCGGCGGCGCCGAACCCAAGTGCGAAGAACTGCCCGACGGCTCAGTGCTGTTCAGCGGCCGTGCCGGCGGCGGTGTGCGTAACTGGAACATCTTCTCCTACACCGACACTGAAAAAGGCGAGGGCTACTGGGACAACGCCGTTGGCGGCCCGATGGTGACCGGCGCCGCTTCGTGCAACGGCGACGCGCTGATTCTCCCGGTCAAGAACACTCAGACCGGCAAGGGCGCCTACCTGCTGCTGCAGTCAACTCCGTGCCATCCTTCGTCGCGCATCAACGTTGGCATCAACTACAAGGTTCTGGCCAACGGCTATGACGACTTCGGCACCGCCAAGATAATCGCCTCCGACTGGGACGGCCACGTCCAGGCTTCGTCGCTCCCCTCGGCCTACTCGTCGCTAACCATGATGAACGACGGCACCGTTGGCTTCATCTATGAGGAAGCAACCTACGGCAGAGACTACTGCGAGGTTTACCGCAACTTCTCGGTCGAGGATATCACCGCCGGACAATACACCTACGCCCCCGACGAAGAGTGCGCCACTGCGCTGGAACTCACCCGCCAGATGGTTGCAGGCCGCCTCGACGCCGCCAAAGCTACCTACGCTTCGCGCACCGAGCTGCTCGAAACCCTCGGCAAGGCCGCCGAAGCCTTCAACGCGGCTCCCTCGACCACTGCCTACGAATATTTCAACGCTGCCTATAACGCAGTTCTGACCAACACCCCCCTGGCCATTGGCGAAGTGGCTGCCCCGATTCAGGGCGCAAGCCGCTACGTTGACCTGCTGGGCCGCCCCGTGGCTCAGCCGCGCTCCGGCTCGCTGCTGATTGATGCAGCCGCCCGCCGCGCTGTTGTTATCCGCTAAATTCTACGCTCTGCGGCCCTGTGGCGGCGGTAATTTTGCAGCCAAAAACTCAGTCTTTTTGGTTATGCAGAATTTCACCCTACCCTCGGCCGCAGAGTTCAGTTTCAACGAAAACTACGCCGAAAACCTACGCCCGGCCATAGTGGCCGGCCAAAACGCCCTGCTCCCCACCGGCCTGCCGCAGGTGGTCCTTAACAGCGCCGGCGCCCACATTTGTCCGCTCCCCGACGGCCGCATAGTCAGTGTTGCCGCCAACCATCGGCTCATCAGCGTCGACGGCATCGAAGCGGGCACTTTGGGCGCCGATTTCCGTTGGGCCATGGCCGACGGCGAGCGCATAGCGGTTTTTACCGACTCCGGAGTGCAATGGATCGCAGCCGGCGTAGTGCAGCCGGCCCGCGATGGGTCGGTTGCCGTTGAGCTAAGCGTGGCTGACCTGAGCGCCGATCTGAGCGCCGAAGTCAGCGTGCCGTCAACCCTCAAGGGCACCTATCAGCGGCCCTCAACGGCGCTGCAGTCGGCCGACTGCCAGACCTTTGCGGCCGCCATGCAAAAGAGCCTCGCCTCGCTGTCGGCCCAGGCGGCTCTGCGCGGAATGCTGGTGCAGCCGGCCCGGGTCGGCTGGCGCATGCTCGATGCCGCCGGGCGCATAGTGGCCCAGGGCGCGCCGCAGCGCTTCGGCTTGATTCAGGGCAACGGAACCATTGTTTTTCAGGCAACCAAGTCAGATTCGACCTACTCGGTCAAGGGGGCATCGCTGATGCAGGGGCGAGCCTATGCCCTGCGCGTTGCCGTTGAGCGCTCCGAGTCGGAATTCTGGCGCCGCCGCGCCCGCACTCTCGAAATTCTGGTTCAGCCCGACTGCGTCCGCCTGACCGGCGCAACCGGCTATTTCACCGAAACTTCGCCCGGCAACGCCAACCTGACCGTCGGGCCTGTTATCGTTGAAACCGAACCCGAAGGCAAGGCAGTTATTGCGGCGCGCTTCGACCTGCCGCTCGAGGGGCTCGACACTCAGATTTTCATCACCGACCTGGGCAGCGCCGACGCCAATGTCGAACCGGCCGAGGAGTTCATTCCGTCGGCAATCTGCTATTGCGGCGACCTGCGAGCCTATGCCACGGCGGGCGAACCGGGAACGATTGCCATAGCCCAGGCCGGCGACCCGCTGACGCTGCGCCTACGCGCCCACATTTGCGAGGGCCGGGTTCTGCGCATTTGCGTTCCGCGCGGCTCGGGCGGCGGCTGGAACTATGGGCGCCACCATTTGCTGGCCTTCACAACCGCGGGGATTTTTGCCGTCAGCGTTGACTCGGCGCTCCGCACCATTTCGGCAGCTCCGGTGGCGGCCGACTGCATTGCGCGCGCCGATGCCGTTGCCGAATCGGCCGAAGCGATTTTCTGCGCAACAGCTTCGGGCCTGCTTCTGCGAATCAGCGGTTCGCGGGTGGAGCGCATGGCGTTTCCGGGCGAGGCAGTGGCCCTGGTGTGGGTTGCAAAGTTCGGCGAGCTGCTGGTTCTCAATGCCCTGGGCAAGCTCATGGCCATTGGCAGCCGCGGCGGCATTTCGGCCAGGTCGCTGGCGGTGGTGCGCTCCTTTGTCGAGCCGGCCATGGCCGTTACCGCCGCCGGCACTCTGATTGACTTTGCCAGCGAAAACGAGGTGGCGGCGCCGGTTGTGTGGCGCCGAAGGGTTCTTGCTCCCCAGCCGGTCAAAAGCCCCTGGCGCAGCGCAACTTTCCTTATCGACACCGAGCGGGCAATCAACCTGGAACTGACCATTTCGGCCGACTCAGGCGGCGGGTCGCAGCGGCTGCTCCAACTTCAGCTCAACGGCCCGGTCAATGCCCCGCTGCGCGCCCGCTTCCGCGCCCCGGCGCGCCCCTATCTGACCTGCTCGCTGAACGGGCCGATGCTCCCTCCGACGCGGCTGCTGCAATTCCAAATTGCTAATTGACGATTTTTTGCGTAACTTTGCAGCAGTGTTAGGCATTAAGAAACTCGACTGGTTCATGCTGCGGCAATTTCTGCCGCTCTTTGCAATGACATTTCTGATCTGCACTTTTATAGTGCTGATGCAGTTTCTGTGGCTCCACCTCCAGGACCTGGTTGGCAAAGGCGTTGGAATCGGAGTGCTCTCCGAACTCTTTTTCTACGCCGCGCTGGCAATGGTTCCCATGGCGCTGCCGCTGGCCGTGCTGCTGGCCTCGCTGATGACTTTCGGCAATCTGGGCGAAAGCCTCGAACTCACCGCATTGAAAGCGGGCGGCATATCCCTTTTCAGGGTTATGCGCCCGCTGATTGTTCTGATGGTTTTCGTTTCTATCGGTGCGTTCTTTTTCCAGAACAACGTGTTGCCGCTGGCGCAGACCAAAATGTGGACCCTGCTGAAATCAGTGCGCCAGAAAACCCCGGAGCTCGACATTGTTGAGGGCGAATTCAACTATCAGCTGCCCAACATCAACATCTACGTTGACCGGAAAAATCGCGAAAGCGGAATGCTCTACGGAGTTATGATTTATGACTTCCGCGAGGGCTTCGAGCGCTCGCGAGTAATTCTGGCCGACAGCGCCACGCTGGCCACCGCCCCCGACAAAACCCACATGTATCTCGACCTGCACCATGGCGAACTCTTCGAGAACCTGCGCGAAGGCCAGGGAAACAAGTCGAACGAGCGCAACCGCCTTTACCGCCGCGAGCAGTTTGTTGACAAACACATTTCGGTGGCCTTCGACATGAATCTGGAAATGATCGACGAAAACGAAATGAGCCGCACCTATGCCGGCAAAAACGTTGCGCAGCTGATGTTCAGCATCGACTCCATGGGCCACCGCCTCGACTCGATCGGCACCTCGATCGGCAGCGCCATGGCCAACGAACCGATAGTGGGCGTCACGCCAACGGCGATTGTTGCCGAACAGCTTGAGGCCGACGCGGTTGCCCCGCTGATTCTCGACCCCGATTCGGTGCGCTCCACCCTTTCCTACACCCTGCGCCGCCAAGTCACTCAAACGGCCCGCAACGCCATTGACCGCCGGCGCATGGAGCGGTTGAGCCAGGCAATGTATCTGGGCGACGAGCAGGAAACCCTGCGCCGCCACCAGATTGAGCTCAACCGGCGCTTCACCCTGTCGCTGGCCTGCCTGATTTTCTTCTTCATCGGGGCTCCGCTCGGAGCCATTATCCGCAAAGGCGGCATCGGCACTCCGCTGGTCATTTCGGTGTTGCTCTTTATTTTCTACTACATCATCGACAACTCCGGCTATCGCCTGGCGCGCGATGGCAAGGTGCCCGTCTGGGAGGGCGTTTGGGTCAGCTCGGCTGTGCTCCTGCCGCTGGGCATTTTCGTGACCTACAAGGCAGTCAAGGACTCCGCAGTGTTCAACGCCGACAGCTATCTGCGCTTCATCCGCACCATAACCGGCAAGAACCGGCGCGCCCTGTCGGTCAAGGAAGTGGTTATTGAAGACTACTATCCCGAGTACGCTCTGGAACTATTCAACGCCGTGGTGGCCGACGCCGACGGATTTATCCGGAACTATCCGCGTCCGCAGGGCTATTTCGCCTATTGGAACCGCGGCATACCGGCCGCCGACATTCTCGAACTCTCGGCGCGACTGGAGCAACTGGTGGCCTACACGGCCAACTCGCGCTCGCAGCGCGTAATCGACGCGCTCAATGCCCTGCCCATGCTCGAAAACCTGGCCATACTCCACCCTGCTGCGCAGTCGCCCCGGCTGCACGCCCTGCTGAAATGGTTTGCGCCCCTGGGCCTGCCCCTGTGGCTCCTTTCGCTACCCTTCCAGCGCCGCCTCCTCCGCAACATCCGCTCCCTCGCCGCCTCCCCCCTGCCCACTCTCCTACAAAGCCACTAAAAATATCCCTCAGTTGAGGGCGCGGGCTTTGGCAACGAGGCGGGCGCCCATGTCGAAGCAATTCTGCATGTCAACGGGAAATTGGGTTTCGTGGCGGCGCTGCTTCTCTTCCGGATCAAAAAAGTTGGCGTCCATTTTTGAATAATCCTTAAACTGCAGAGTGTTGAACGAATTATATTGTTCGGCATAGCCGAGAACGTGCTCCAGATTGGCGCGGGTCATGCCGAGCGAAACGTTATAACCCCCGGCCTCGTAATAGTCCTCCGTTGCGTTCATCGTAAAAATCACGCCTGAGGGAATTATGCGGTCGCCGAGGATTCTGACAAATTTTCCGTCTTCAATCTGATAGGACGACAGCGGATAAAGAAAGCGTTCGAGAAACGACCTTACCATGCCCGACGGATAGCCGAAAAAGTTCGGCGAACCGATAATTATAACGTCGGCCGAACGCGCCTTTTCGAGCAGCGGGCGAAGATTATCGCGTATGGCACATAGGCCGCCGGTAGTGTTCCCCTTGCGCTTGCAGGCAAAACACTCCAAGCAGCCCTTGATAGGCTCTGCATAGAGTTCAACGAATTCGGTTTCGGCACCGGCGGCAGCAGCTCCTTCGAGAGCTTTCTTGACCAGGGAGGCAGTGTTCCAATCCTTTCGGGCGCTCCCGTTAATTCCTAAAACTTTCATATTCCTAATAGTTACATAGCGTTTAACAACACCCGCATAAACGCCCGAAATCGCACAAAAGTTCCCTACCGCTCCGCCCCCACAACGAATTATTCATTTCTGATTGTTATAAATTTTTCGTAAATTTGCGGAAAATTTAGTTTATTGAAATGAATAGCTCCGAAAATATCCGCCTCGATTCAATCGAAGAGGCTATCGAGGACTTCCGCAACGGAAAGTTCGTTATGGTGGTCGACGACGAAGACCGCGAAAATGAAGGCGACCTGATTGTTGCCGCTGAAAAAATAACCCCCGAGCAGGTCAACTTTATGCTAAAGAATGCCAGAGGCGTTCTGTGTGTGCCGATAACCATGTCGCGCGCACGCGAGCTCGACCTGCCCCGCCAGGTTGAGGACAACACTTCGGTTCTGGGCACACCCTTTACGGTTACGGTCGACAAGCTCGAGGGCTGCTCAACGGGAGTGTCGATTCAGGACCGCTGCGCAACAATCCGCGCCCTGGCCGACCCCGAATCGAAGCCCGAAACGTTTGGCCGCCCCGGCCACATCAACCCGCTCTACGCCCAGGACTACGGCGTTTTGCAGCGCACCGGCCACACTGAAGCGGGCGTTGACCTGGCGCGTCTGGCCGGCCTGCAGCCCGCGGCGGCACTGATGGAAATCATGTCCGACGACGGCTCGATGATGCGCCTGCCCGAACTGCGCAAAAAGGCCGACGAATGGGGAATCAAGCTGATTTCAATAGCCGACCTGGTGGCCTACCGCAACCGAACCGAATCGCTGATCGAGCAGGGAGTTGAAGTCGACCTGCCGACCAAGTGGGGCCACTTCCGCGCCATTCCTTTCCGCCAGAAAAGCAACGGCCTGGAACACATAGCCCTGGTCAAGGGCGACCTGGCCGGCTCCGACGAGCCGGCGCTGGTCAGGGTTCACTCGTCGTGTGCCACCGGCGATATTTTCGCCTCCAAGCGCTGCGACTGCGGCGAGCAGCTCCACCGCGCAATGCAGGCCATTGAAAAAGAGGGCCGCGGCGCCATTGTTTACCTGATGCAGGAGGGCCGCGGCATAGGCCTGATGGAGAAAATGAAGGCCTATAAACTTCAGGAGGAGGGCATGGACACGGTCGATGCCAACATTTGCCTGGGCCATAAGGCCGACGAACGCGACTATGGCGTCGGCGCTCAGATTCTCCGCGCAATCGGCGTTGGCCGCATGCGCCTGATGAGCAATAATCCCACCAAGCGAGTAGGGCTGCAGGGCTATGGCCTCGAAATCGTTGAAACAGTGCCCATCGAAGTGGAGCCTAACGAATATAACGCCCGCTATCTCCGCACCAAGCGCACCCGCATGGGCCACGACCTGCATCTATGATTCAGGTCAGCAACATTACCAAACGCTTCGACTCGCTCGAGGTTCTGCGCGGAGTTTCGCTTGAGGTCAACAACGCCGAAGTGGTTGCCATTGTGGGCCCCTCGGGAGCCGGCAAAACCACTCTGCTGCAAATCATGGGCTCGCTTGAACGCCCCGACGGCGGCAGCGTGGTCTATGACTCTACCAACATTTTCGAGCTTTCGCCTCGGCGCCTGGCCGAGTTCCGCAACCGCCACATAGGCTTCGTTTTCCAGCTCCACAACCTGCTGCCCGAGTTCTCGCTCGAAGAAAACGTTGCGTTGCCGGCACTCATTGGCGGCGACCGACGCGCTGACGCGCTGGAGCGCGCGCGCCGGCTGCTCGACTATATGGGTCTGAGCCGGCGCTTGACCCACCGCCCGGCGCAGCTTTCGGGCGGCGAACGCCAGCGGGCGGCAGTTGCCCGCGCGCTGATCAACAATCCCTCGGTGGTTCTGGCCGACGAGCCTTCGGGAGCGCTCGACTCAACTAACCGCAATGAGTTGCACCGCCTCTTTTTTGACCTCAGGCGCGACCGCGGCCAGAGCTTCGTAATAGTTACCCACGACCTGGAGCTGGCCCGGGCCGCCGACCGCCGGATCAGCCTGCGCGACGGCCGCATAGACCCTCAGTAAACCCTCTTATCCCACCCCACATCCAACCTGCCAATGAAAAAACATATAGCCCCGGCATTTTTGCTGCTGATATTTTTTATCGCCTACATGACGCTCTATCGCCACGTGGTGATTTTCCATGAGCAGCACCATCTGTTTCGCTTTTCGATTGAATATATCCGCGAAACCGCCCACCAGCATGGTGTGCTTGCGCTCTGCTCCGCCTTCCTGGCTCAGTTCGCCTACTATCCCTGGCTGGCGGCACTGATCTGGTCGGCCATGCTGGTCGGGGTTTACTGCATGACCCGCAGCATTTTGCGCCGCATTGTCGGGTTCAACGACTCGCTGCAGCTGTCGGCAATAGTTCCCTGCTGGGCGTTCTATACCTCAGTGAACATCGACGGCTCGCTGAATCAGTTCGTAATCGTTTTTTCCAGCGCCCTGGCGCTCTACCTGATTTCGCTTCTGCTGCCCGCGCGCAAACGCGTAATCTCCATTCCCTGGAAACCGATGCCCTATCTGGCGCCGGTTATCATCGCGGCGATTTTCGGCGCTTTCTATTTCTATTCGTTCCGCCCCGTAACCATTACTCTGCCCGACGGCCGCACGCGCTCGTTCACCCGCGAGGAAGTCAAAAACCAGCGCTTCAACGAGGAGCTGATGGTCAAGGCCGCCCAGGCGGTGCGCCGCGCTGACTGGGACGAAGTTATCGCCATTTCCGACCGCCAGGCCGAAACCGGAGTGAAGAACCATTTGATGCTCTATTTCCGCGCAATGGCCCTCTACCACCGCGGCGAACTGCTCGACCGCCTGTTTGAGCAGCCGCAGGCCCACGGGCCCAACTCGCTGTTCTTTCCCTGGAAGGCCGACAAGAACCGCGCCGAATATGGCGGCTACATCTTTGAGCAGCTCGGAGCCCTGAACTCGGCAATCCACTGGGAGTTCGAGGCGCTGGTTGGCTGGGGTGAAACGGCTTATCATCTGATTAACCTTTCGCGCTACTATATTGAAACCCAGCGCCCCAAACAGGCCGAAAAGTTCATTCACCCCCTGAAGCAAACGCTCTTTTACCGCGGCGAAGCGCGCCGGCTCGAGGAGCAGAAAAAGGCCGGCCACGTTCCCGGTCTGCGCGATGCCCTGGCCGGCGTCAAGCAGGACCCCGCCAATTTCGACCCGATCAGATTCGACAACGTTCTCAACATCGGCGCCGACTGCAAATACATTTTGCTCAACGACCCGACCAACGAAATGGCCCGCGAGTATATGATGCTCATTTTCCTGCTGGCCAACAACGTTGGCATTTTCTACGATAATCTCTGCCAGTTCTACCGGCCCGACGAGCCGCTGCCCCGGATTTTCGAGGAAGCGCTGTGCCTGGTGCGCCTCAACTACGGCTCCGAGCGTCTGGCCGCCGACGGCTTCCAAATCTCCCCGCAGGTCGATGCGGCCTATCGCGCCTTCCTGGCCGAAAAGCAAAAAGGCCGCTTCGCCAACTTCTCGCCCGAGCAGCGCAAGTCGCTCTGGTATTACTACACATTTGTTTCACCCTCAGGCAATACGATTAACTTCTAACCGATGAAACGCCTCCTTCCCCTGTTTTCGCTTCTGGTTCTTGCGGCCTGCTCCGGACCGGTCGAACCGACTCAGCATAATCTTGCCGTTCCCACTCTGGAGCCCGACTATGCCGGAGTTACCTTTCCGGTCAACATAGCCGCCCCAACGTTTATCATAACCGACTCGGCCTCAGCCTGGCAGACCCAAATCGGCCGTTGCGGCGCAGAGCCGGAAATAACAGTGCGCTCCGGAGCCGACGGCGCGGTGAAAATTCCGCTCAAGGCCTGGAAAAAGCTGCTCGGCTCGGCAGCCGGCGATTCGATTTACCTGCGTTTTGCCGCTAAAGGAGCCGACGGCCAATGGAACCAGGCGCCCGACGTTGTCTGCCCGGTTGCCGCCGACTCCATTGACCGCTACCTGACCTACCGCCTGCTCTATCCCGGCTATGAACTCTGGTCGACCATAGGCATTTACCAGCGCGATTTGGAATCGTATGACCAAACGCCGATTCTGGAAAACAAAGACTTTGACTTTCAGTGCATCAACTGCCATAACTATGCCGCCAACGACCCCCGCAAGGGTATGATGGTCCATGTGCGCGGCAAGGATGGCGGCACTCTGATTGCCATTGACGGCAAGGTGGAAAAAATCTCGTCGTCGTTCATCGGCGCAAACCATGGCGCCACCTACCCTTCGTGGAGCCGCGACGGCCGCTTCATAGCCTTCTCGGCCAATAAAATCGGCCAGACCTTCCATTCGGCCGGGTCCAAGCCCATTGAGGTGATTGACCAGGCGGCCGACCTGATGGTCTACGACGTCAGCACCCACCGCGCCTACTCGGCCGACACCCTGATGGGCGACCACGCCGTTGAAACCTTCCCCAACTGGTCGCCCGACGGCCGCACGCTCTACTTTTGCCGCGCGCTGGTCAGCCACCCCGAAATGCCCGAAAACTTCGCCGACTCGGTCCACTACGACCTCTGCGCCATAGACTTCAACCCCGCCGACGGCAAGTTCTCCAACTTCCGCACGCTCTACGATGCCGCGGCCGACACCGCCTCGGTTTCCTTTCCGCGCGTCAGCCCCGACGGCAACTGGCTGATGTTCACCCGCATGGTCTACGGCAATTTTTCAATCTGGCACCCCGAAAGCCAGCTCTGCATTCTCGACCTGCGAACCGGCCGGTGGCGCGAACTGTCGGAGGTCAACGCCCCCGACGCGGTTGACTCCTACCACTGCTGGGGCTCCTCGGGCCGCTGGTTCGTGTTCTCCTCAAAGCGCCTCGACGGCCTCTGGGCGCGTCCGTTCCTGGCCTCGTTCAATCCGCAAACGGGCCGCGCGGCCAAGCCTTTCGTGCTACCGCAAAAGAGCCCCGACTTCTACCGCACGTTTACCAAAACATTCAATATCCCCGAACTGATTCAGAACCCGGCCGACGCCAACGCCGCCGAGCTGCTCAACGCAATCCACTCCCAACAGCCCCAAACCGTTCAACTGACTAAATGACACCCCAATCCTCTCGCCTCTACCTGCGCGACACCGCATTCAGCCAACTGATGCAGCGGCGCATCCACAGCGTTCTGCTCGTTGCGTCGCCCTACGATGCTTTCATCATGGAGGAAGACGGGCGAGTTGAAGAACAGCTCTTTTTTGAGTACAACGCCCTGAACCTATCGTCGCCCCCGCGAGTTACCCGCGTCAACGACTCCGCCGAAGCGCTCGAGGCCCTGACCGACAAAGCCTTCGACCTGATAATCGTTATGCCGGGGCCGTCGATACCCGACTCCTTTTCGGGCCTGCGCGAAATCAAGCGCGCCGCCCCGCAAACGCCCATAGTGGTTCTGACGCCGTTCTCAAAGGAGGTTAGCCGACGCCTGGCCGACGAAGACCTGGCCGACGTTGACTACGTTTTTTCCTGGCTCGGCAACATGGATCTGATTCTGGCAATCATCAAGCTGCTGGAAGACCGCATGAACGCCGACTACGACGTGAACACCGTTGGCGTCCAGACCATTATGCTGGTCGAGGACTCCGTCAGATTCTACTCCTCGGTGCTTCCGCATCTCTATAAGTTCCTGCTGCAGCAGAGCCTCCACTTTTCAACCGAAGCGCTCAACGACCACGAACGGATGCTGCGCATGCGCGGCCGCCCAAAGGTTATTCTGGCCAGAAACTACGAGGAGGCGGTTGAGCTCTACACCGAATTCGGCGCCAACATGCTCGGCGTTATCACCGACGTTTCGTTTATGCGCAACGGCGAAAAAGACCCGCTGGCCGGCATAGCCCTGGCTGAATACATCCGCCGGCACGACCCCTATATTCCAATCATAGTCGAGAGCTCCGAAACCGCCAACCGGCAATACGTTGAGCCCTTCAACGGCATTTTCCTCGACAAAAACTCCAAGAAGCTGCCCGTTGACTTAGGCGAGGCCATAGGCGCCAACTTCGGCTTCGGCGACTTCATTATGCGCGACCCCGACACCGGAGCCGAAATCATGCGCATAAAGTCGCTCAAAGACCTCCAGTATAAAATGATGGAGATTCCCGACAAGACGCTCTTCTACCACGCCCGCCGCAACGACATTTCGCGCTGGCTCTACTCCCGCGCAATGTTTGCCATAGCCGAAGTTATTAAAAACCACCGCACCAAATCGCTGGCCGAAGTGCCGGCCGCGCGCCTGCTCTTTCTCGACGCCATAGTTTCCTACCGGCGCATGAAAAACCGCGGCGTGGTAGCCGTTTTCGAAAAAGACCGCTTTGACCGCTACTCCAACTTTGCGCGCATCGGAAAAGGCTCCATGGGCGGCAAAGGACGCGGCCTGGCGTTTATCGACGCCATTATCAAAAAGTATCCCGAAACCGACTCGGTCGACGGCACCAAGGTCAACATAACGATTCCGCGCACGGTGGTTCTCTGCACCGACCTGTTCGATGAATTCATGGCCGGCAACGGCCTCTACCCGCTGGCCCTGTCGCCCGCGCCCGACAGCGAAATTCTGCAGGCTTTTCTGGCCGCCAAACTCCCCGAGCATCTGATCGACGACCTGACGGCGCTGCTCGACGTGGTCGACAAGCCGCTGGCCGTGCGCTCGTCGTCGCTGCTCGAAGACTCCCACTATCAGCCCTTTGCCGGAGTCTACGCAACCTATATGATTCAGAACCGGGCAGGACAGCGCGAGCAAACGCTGCAAATGCTCTGCGACGCCATCAAGGGCGTTTATGCTTCGGTGTTCTACTCCGACTCAAAGGCCTACATGACCGCCACTTCCAACGTTATCGACCAGGAGAAAATGGCCGTTATCATTCAGGAGGTTGTTGGCGTGCGCCATGCCGACCTCTATTTTCCGAGCTTTTCAGGAGTGGGCCGCTCGCTCAACTACTATCCCTTAGGCGACGAACGCGCCGAAGACGGCGTGGTGCAGGTGGCCGTAGGGCTCGGTAAAACCATAGTTGAAGGCGGAACGTCGCTGCGCTTCTCGCCCAAACATCCCAACCGGGTGCTGCAAACCTCAACCCTCGACCTGGCCCTGCGCGACACTCAGACGCGCATGCTCGCTCTCGACATGACCGACGCGGCGCCCGCCGACTTCACCGTCGACGACAGTTTCAACCTGCGCTCGCTGCGCGTGCAGCAGGTTGCCCAAAGCGGCGCCCTGCGGTTCATGGTTTCAACCTACGACCTCAACGACCAGCGGCTGATCGACAGCGACCAGGGCACCGGCCGCAAGGTGGTGACCTTCGCCAATATGCTCAACCACGGCTCCTTTCCGCTGGCCCAAGGTGCCGCCTTTATGCTCGAAACCGGCGCGCGCGAAATGGCCCGCCCCGTGGAAATCGAGTTCGCCGGCATAGTCAACGGCCCGAACGCCGGAACCATTTACTGGCTGCAGATTCGGCCCATCGTCGACAAAAAAGAAGTTGGCGACGAGAGCGTTCTGAAGCTGCCCGCGGAGCAAACCATTCTGACCTCAACGACCGCTCTGGGCAACGGCAACATCGAAGGCGTGTCGACCATAGTCTATGTGCGCCCGCAGTCGTTTAACTCCGCCAACAACCCGGCGCTGGCCCGCGAAATCGAAAAAATCAACCTGCAATATCTCGAGTCGGGCGAACCCTATCTGCTCATCGGCCCAGGGCGCTGGGGCTCGTCGGATCCGGCGCTGGGCATTCCGGTGAAATGGCCCCACATTTCGGGCGCGCGCCTGATAGTTGAGTCGTCGCTCCCCGGCTACCGCATCGAACCCTCGCAGGGCACCCACTTTTTCCAGAACCTCACCTCCGTAGGCGCCGGCTACTTTACTATCGACGGCAATTCGGGCCACTACGACGTTGACTATCTCGACTCGCTGCCGGCCATCTATGAATCGCCCGGCCTGCGCATTGTTCGCTTTCCCCAACCCCTGAAAATCGCCCTCAACGGCCGCACCGGCCTCGGCATCGTCGCCAAACCCCAATGAAAAAGATTGCTAAGACTAACGCTGCGAGGCTGCTGGAGCATGCCCGCATAGATTTTGAGTTGATTGAGTATCCGGTCGACCCCGATAACCTCGACGCCGCCCATGTTGCCGCCGCCCTGGGCGAAGACATCAACCGGGTGTTCAAAACCCTGGTGCTCACCGGAGCTGGCGTTGGCAACTTTGTTTGCGTGGTGCCCGGCAACACCGAAATCGACCTCAAAAAAGCCGCCCGAGTGGCCGGAGCCAAAAAGGCTGACCTCATTCCGATGAAGGAACTGCTTCCGCTGACCGGCTATATTCGCGGCGGCTGCTCGCCCATTGGCATGAAAAAGCCGTTTCCAACTTTTGTCCACTCGTCGGCGCTGAATTTTGACCGCATCTACGTTTCGGCCGGAGTGCGCGGCCTGCAACTGGCAATCAATCCGGCCGACCTCATTTCATTCATCAACGCTCAAACCGCCGACATCACCGCCCAATGAACACTTTTGGTAAAAACCTGACTCTCACAACTTTTGGCGAAAGCCATGGCCCCGCCTTAGGCGGCGTTATCGACGGCTTTCCGCCGCTGATTGAAATTGATCTGGAGCGCATTCAGGCCGAACTCGACCGCCGCCGCCCGGGCCAGAGCCAAATAACCACCTCGCGCAACGAACCCGACCGCGTCAGAATCCTTTCGGGTATGCTCGACGGCGTCACCACCGGCACGCCCATAGGTTTCATCATCGAGAACACCAACCAGCATTCGGCCGACTATTCAGAGCTGGCCCATGCCTTCCGCCCGTCGCACGCCGACTATACCTACCAGCAGAAATATGGCATCCGCGACTATCGCGGCGGAGGCCGCGCCTCGGCGCGCGAAACGGCCGCCCGCGTGGTTGGCGGGGCTTTTTGCCGCCAGCTGCTCGAGCAGAAAGGCATACGCCTGGCCGCGTGGACCCATAGCGTGGCCGACATCGAGGCGCAAACTGCCGATTGCAACCCCGAAAGCAACGCAGTGCGCTGCCCCGACTCGCAGGCCGCCGAAAAAATGATTCAGCTCATCGGCGAGGTCAAGGCTCAGGGCGACACCCTGGGCGGCGTTATTGCCCTGCGCATCGAAGGACTGCCCGCAGGCCTGGGCGAGCCGATTTTCGACCGCCTCAACGCCCGCCTTGGCGCCGCCATGCTGTCGATTCCGGCGGTCAAGGGCGTTGAGTTCGGAATGGGCTTTGAAGGCTGCCGCCACCGCGGCTCGGAAATGGTCGACGAGTTCACGGTCGATGCGCTCGGCCGCATCTCGACCACCACCAACAACTCCGGCGGCATTCAGGGCGGAATATCAAACGGAATGCCCATTGACATGAAAATCGCCTTCAAACCGGTGGCCACTCTGCTGCGCGACGTGCACACGGTCAACGACGCCGGCCGTCCCGTTACGCTCCATGCGCGCGGGCGCCACGACCCTTGCGTGCTTCCGCGCGCCGTTCCGGTGGTCGAAGCCATGGCCGCACTGACCCTGGCCGACCTGATGCAAACTTTTGGCGAAAAAAATCATAAATTGAGTTAAATTGTTTGGTTGAGTGAGCGGTTTTCGTTAACTTTGAAGTGACAATAGCCCGCTCTCTCCCTGTTTTACCCTCTTCTCGGTCAGGCTATGTTGCTGATTTTGAATTATTTCAATTTCGGCCCGCTTTTGATTATAATAAAAAATAAACATAAATGACCGACAAATGGAACCCTTTAACACCAGACCAATCGCATTCCCGCCCGGCTGCTGACTATGCTGAGTCTCGCCGCTCTGCCACCGAACGCTATTTCGAAAACCCCGTAATGGCTAAAATCTTGCGCGACAGAGGCATAGATACCCCCGACGAGGCTCAAAAATTCTTTGCCCCGCAGCTTGCCGACCTCCACGACCCATTCCTGATGCCCGGAATGCACGCCGCGGTGGCCCGACTGAACGAAGCTATGGGTGCCAAGCAGAAAATTCTGGTCTATGGTGACTACGACGTCGACGGCACAACGGCCGTGGCGCTCGTCTATAAATACCTGCTCCAATTCTATTCGAGCATTGAATACTACATTCCCGGCCGCTACGACGACGGCTACGGCATAACCAAACATGTGGTTGACCTTGCCGCCGAGGCCGATGTGAAGCTGATTATTATTCTCGACTGCGGCATCAAGGCCAACGAAGAGATTGCCTATGCCAAGACAAAAGGCATTGACTTCATTATCTGCGACCACCACGTGGCCGGTGCGGAACTGCCCGACGCCGTTGCCATTCTCAACCCCAAGCTCGAGGACTCCACCTATCCCTTCCGCCACCTCAGCGGCTGCGGCGTGGGCTTCAAGTTCATGCAGGCTTTTGCCGCAAGCAACGGCCTGCCCACGCGCGACCTGGAGAACTATCTGGATCTGGTGGCGGTCAGCATCGCCGCCGACATAGTGCCGATGATCGGTGAGAACCGCATTATGACCTACCATGGTCTGCGCCGCCTCAATTCGAATCCCAACATGGGTCTGCGCGCAATCATGCGCATATGCGGCCTGACCGGCCGGGAAATCACCCTTTCCGACGTTATTTTCAAAATCGGCCCGCGAATCAACGCCTCAGGGCGCATGCAGTCGGGCCGCGAGGCGGTTGACCTGCTCGTTGCCCGCGACGCCGCCGAGGCTCGCGCCAAAGCGCTGGAAATCGACCAGTATAACCGCGACCGCAAGGAGCTCGACAAGCAGATTACCGAGGAGGCCCAGGCCCTGCTCGACGCCGACGAAAACAACAGCAAGAAGTCTATCGTCATGTATAACGAAGACTGGCACCGCGGAATCATCGGCATCGTGGCCTCGCGCCTGACCGAGGTTTACTATAAGCCCGCAGTGGTGCTG
Organism: uncultured Bacteroides sp.; assembly: GCA_964508865.1. Classification (GTDB taxonomy): domain Bacteria; phylum Bacteroidota; class Bacteroidia; order Bacteroidales; family Muribaculaceae; genus UBA3263. The sequence continues at coordinate 44,671 of CAZDVP010000002.1, forward strand.
ACCCTGACCAACGGCCTGGCCTCAGGCTCGTCGCGCTCGGTTCAGGGCTTCGACATCTATTCGGCCGTTGAATCATGCGAGGATCTGCTCGAAAACTTCGGCGGCCACACCTATGCCGTAGGCCTGTCGATGAAGCCCGAAAATATTCCCGCCTTTGCCAAACGGTTTGAGGAATACGTTGCCAACCACATTTCCGAGTCGCAGCTCAAGCCGCTCCACGAAATCGACGCCGACCTGCGCTTCGACGACATCAACCTCGACATGCTCCACTTCCTGCGCCGACTCTATCCGTTCGGCCCGGGGAACATGAAGCCGGTTTTCCGCACCAGCGGAGTGCGCAATGCCGGAACCTCCAAAATCGTTGGCAAAAACAACGAGCACATCAAGCTCGACATCACCAACGGCGTCAGCGAGCACGTTGTCCACGCAATTGCCTTCAACATGGCCGACAAGTTCGAGGCCATAGCTTCGGGCAAACCCTTCACCATTGTCTACACCATCGAAGAAAACAAGCACCACGCAGCCGGCTACCCCATTCAGCTGCTGGTCAAGGAAATAATTCTCTGATGCCATCGTATTCCTCAGCCGTCGACGCGCTGCGCCGCCATTGGGGCTACGATTCTTTCCGCCCCTTGCAGGCCGAAATCATCGACTCCGTTATGAGCGGCGCCGACACTCTCGCCCTGATGCCCACCGGCGGCGGCAAGAGCATCACTTTTCAGGTTCCGGGGCTGCTGCTCCCGGGGCTCACTGTGGTTGTTACGCCGCTGATTTCGCTGATGAAAGACCAGGTCGACAACCTGCGCCAGCGCGACATTCCGGCGGTTTACCTCCATTCGGGCCTGACCGCCCGCGAGGCGCGTCTGGCCATGCAGAAGGCCGAACTCGGCAAGGTCAAGTTCCTCTACCTCTCGCCCGAAAGGTTGCAAAACGAGCGCTTTGTGGGGGAGCTGAAAAACTGGCCGGTGTCGCTGCTGGTGGTCGATGAAGCCCACTGCATTTCGCAATGGGGCTACGACTTCCGCCCGCCATATCTTTCAATAGCCAAGCTGCGGCGCTTTTTCCCGCAGGTGCCGGTGCTGGCCGTAACGGCTTCGGCAACTCCTCAGGTGGCCGACGACATTTGCCGCCACCTGGAGTTCCGCCCCGGCGCGCGCAGGTTCCAGATGAGCTTTGCGCGCCCGAACATCAGCTATATAGTGCGCCGCGACGTCAACAAGGCCGAGCGCCTGCTAACGGTTTTGCGCAACACCTCCGGCTCGGCCATAGTCTACGTTCGCTCGCGCAAGAAAACCGCCGAAATAGCCCGCGCGCTCAGCGCCGCCGGCATCTCGGCCGAGGCCTACCACGCCGGCCTGCTGAGCGAAGAAAAATCTGAGCGTCAGCAGCGCTGGAAGGAGTCGAAAGTGCGCGTCATGGTGGCCACCAACGCCTTTGGCATGGGCATCGACAAGCCCGACGTCAGAGTGGTTATTCACTACGACCTCCCCTCCTCGCTCGAAGAATACTATCAGGAAGCGGGACGCGCCGGGCGCGACGGCCTGCCCTCTTTTGCGGTGTGCATCGTTTCGCCGCGCGACCGCAGCGTGCTTGCGCGCCGCCTGGAGGAAGCCTTTCCGCCGCAGCCGCTGATTGCCGAAATCTACGAAAAAGTATGCCTCGACATCGACCTTTGCCTCGGCGAAGGCCAGTATCAGGTGTTTGACTTCAACCTCGAGGAATTTTGCGTGCGCCGCAACCTCTGGCCCGCAACAGCCAAAGCGGCGATGCAGCTGCTGGCCTTGGGCGGCTATGTTGAATACGTTGAGGATGTCGACGCCCGCGCCCGCGTAATGGTTACCTGCCGGCGCGACGAGCTCTACGGCATGGAGCTTTCGCCGGTCGAGGACGAGGTTATGGTTTACCTGCTGCGCAACTGTCCGGGCATTTTCGCCGACTATTTCAACATTGTTGAAACGGTCATTGCGTCGCACCTGTCAATCTCGGCCGACACGCTCTATCAGACCCTGCTGGCGCTGAGCCGACGCCACGTTATCCACTATGTTCCGCGCCGCCAGCAGCCCTACGTCTACTTTCCATCGCGCCGCCTGGAAACGCGCCATATAGCCATTCCGGCCGCCGTCTACGACCGGCGCCGCCAACGCATGGCCGAGCGCATCGAGGCGATGACCCGCTTTGCGTTTTCCGACTCCGACTGCCGCTCGAAAATCATTCTCGGCTATTTCGGCCAGACCGACGCCGCCGAGTGCGGCTGCTGCGACGTTTGCCGCCGCTCCGCGCCCAAGCCCAAGCCGCCGGTTGAACTCCCCGACTCTATTCTCCATTTGGTTTCAAACAATTCGTCGCAGCTGACCGTGCGCGACCTGGCGCAGCGCCTCAACGCCCGCGAAGAGCTCGTTGTTGACGCGGTGCGCGGCCTGATTGACCGCGGTTTGCTGACCTTAAACCCCGACCTTACCCTATGCAAGCACCCTTAGCCGAACGCATGCGCCCGGCAACCCTCAACGATTATATCGGCCAGACCCACCTGGTGGGGCCCGGCTCCATTCTGCGCCGCATGATCGAGCAGCAGCGCGTCAGCTCGTTCATTCTCTGGGGCCCCCCAGGAGTGGGCAAAACCACTCTGGCGCGCATCATCGCCAACACAACCGACTCGCCGTTCTATACGCTCTCGGCCGTCAACGCCGGCGTTAAGGAAGTGCGCGAGGTGATTGACCGCTGCCGCGCCGACAGCCAGTCGATGTTTAACCGCGGGCGCCCCATTCTGTTTATCGACGAAATCCACCGCTTCTCAAAAAGCCAGCAGGATTCGCTGCTCGGCGCCGTTGAGAGCGGAATCATAACCCTGATAGGCGCAACGACCGAGAACCCGTCGTTTGAGGTCATTCGCCCGCTGCTTTCGCGCGCAAGCGTCTACACCCTGCGCCCCCTCGAGGCCGAGGAGCTGCAACGGCTGCTGACCAACGCCCTGGAGCGCGACGAAGTGCTGTCGAAAATGCAGGTCAGGGTCGAAAGCACCGACGCGCTGTTTCGCTTTGCCGGCGGCGACGCACGCAAGCTGCTAAACATTCTCGACCTGCTCGAGCAGTCAACTCCCGCCGGCGAGCCACTGGTTATTTCCGACGCCATAGTAACCGAGCGCCTGCAGGAGAATCCCGCGGCCTACGACAAGGGCGGCGAAATGCACTACGACATCATTTCGGCCTTCATCAAATCGGTGCGCGGCTCCGATGCCGACGCCGCAATCTACTGGCTGGCGCGCATGGTTGCCGGCGGCGAAGACCCGGAATTCATTGCCCGCCGCCTGGTGATTCTCGCCGCCGAAGATATCGGTCTGGCCAACCCCAATGCGCTGCTGCTGGCCAACGCAACGTTTGATGTGGTCAAGAAAATCGGCTGGCCCGAGGGGCGCATCCCGCTGGCCGAATGCACCATTTACCTGGCGCGCTCGCCCAAGAGTAACTCGGCCTATATGGCCATCGGAAGCGCCCTGGCCGAAGTGGAGAAGTCGGGCGACCTGCCGGTGCCGCTTCACCTGCGCAACGCCCCGACCTCGCTGATGAAGCAAATGGGCTACGGCGCTGACTATAAGTACCCCCACGATTTTCCGGGCCACTGGGTGGCGCAGCAGTATCTGCCCGATGCCCTGACCGGAACGCGCTTCTGGCAGCCCGCGCCCAATGCCTCGGAAGACCGCATGGCCTCAAAAGGCTGAACCATTCGCGGAGCCCGGGTGTTAAACTTTTAGATTCATCAATTTATTTATGAGATTTTTGCTGTTCATCACCTCAATGCTATTGCTGGCCGCACCGGCCGGCCACATCTCCGCTCAGGGCGTCGGCGATATTGCCGATGCCCTGGCAGAAATGCCAGCCTATCGCGCCCGCGTAACTTATTCAGTAACCCTTCCGCAGGCTCAGGACGATGTTGTCTACACTATTGACCTGGCTCAGGCTCCCGACGACCCCGACGGCTATCTGATCGACTGGTCGGTAATGTCGCCCTCAGGCCCCGTCAGCGGCTTCACCAGCTGGTTCAACGGCGACTTCTATAACTTCCGCAACCACCGCCTGCAGGAGCTCCACCGCCAGTGGGACCCCGAAACGGTTTCGGGCCGCGGAGCAGCCCAGAACTCCGCGCAGTTCGCCTCGCTGCTGCCAACGCGCATTGCCCAATGGCTGCGCGAACAGCGCCCCATAGCCATGTCGGGAATCATCCACGAACCCGACAATAAGCGCATCAACTACACCGAAACCTGGGAAGCTCAGGGCGAAATCGGCTCGACCATCAGTTGGATTTTCGATGCCGAAACCATGCGCCCGCTGCTATTCATTGCCGACTATAATCCCGGCTCGGTCGCCGGCCAGCAGGTGGTTGCCGAATATGCCTACTCCGACTCGCTCGCGCCGCTATCGGCCCCGCTATCCGAAAACTTTTTGCGCACCCGCTATCCCGACGCGTTCAATAAGTATCGCGAAAGCCAGTTTGCCATCGAAAATATGCGCGGCCTGCCGCTGCCGGCCTTTTCGCTGCCCAGGCTCGACGGCGGCCGGCTTGCCAGGCAGGCCTCAGAGCCATTCAGAGCCCCTACGGCGGTTGTTATCTTCGACCCGGCATCAACCCTCGCCCCGGAGCTGATCAGCTCCCTGCGCGCCGCAATTGACCGTCTTCCGGTCAACGCCGAGATCCTTTGGGCGTCGGTCGACAAGAACCCCGAAACGGCCTCGGAGCTGCTCGCCCCGCTGCGCGACGGCGAAACCGCCCTGACCGGCGCAGGCTCCTTAGCCGCCGAATGCGGGGCCGCAGCGCTGCCGGTGATTTTGGTGTGCAACCCCTCGGGGCAGATTTCAAATCTGATTATTGGCCTGAACCAAACGCTGCAAACAGACGTTATGCAGATGTTATCAAACGCCAGATAACGCACCCCCTCACTTCAGCAACTCTTAATTCTTAATCTCGATATTTATGGAAACAGTTTACTTTCAGGGCACTCCCTGCCACACCTATGGCCTCGTTCCCACAGTGGGCGACAAAGCTCCGTGCTTCAACCTCGTTGACTCTAACCTCAAAGACATTCGTTGCAACGACTTTTTCGGCAAGAAAGTTGTTTTGAACATATTCCCCAGCCTCGACACTGAAGTCTGTGCCGCATCGGTGCGCCGATTCAACAAGGAGGCCTCCGACCTGCCCGACGTTGCCGTTATCTGCGTGAGCATGGACCTGCCCTTCGCCGCCAAGCGCTTCTGCACCGCCGAGGGCATCGAGAACCTCACCGTGGCTTCGGCATTCCGCTCGCCGCTGTTCGGCCAGAAGTATGGCCTCGAACTCGTCGACGGCCCGCTGGCCGGATTGCTTACCCGCGCGGTCATCATCTACGACCCCGACCTGAAAATCATCTACCGCGAGCTGGTGCCCGAAATCACCCAGGAGCCCGACTATCGCGCAGCTCTCGAAGTTTTGAAGCACTCAAAGTAAATTTGAGCCGTTTTCCGCACTAAAAACTCCCGGCAATCGGTCGGTTCGAGTCAAAAAACGCATTCTCAGCGGCCCAAAACCGCGTCTTTCTATTCGCAACTCGCTAAATCGCAGCGGGTTGCGAATGTTTTTGTCTGAACCGTATTTTTTGTCAGAAAAATTCCGTAACTTTGGGCTGCTTAAAATGCGGCTTTATGCCCTAACCGATACCTATTTATATGAATATCAGATGGTTAACTGAAAATGTAGAGTTCCCCGACGTCATAGTCAAGGAAATTGTTGAGCCCTGGCTGGCAAAAGTGGCCGAGGCGCACTCGAAAATTCCCGGAACGCTGACCTATATCCTCACCGACGACGAAGGCATTCTCAGGGTGAACCGCCAATTCCTCAACCACGACTACTTCACCGACATCATTACCTTCGACTACTCCAAGCGCGGAATGGTTAGCGGCGACATCTATATTTCGCTCGAAACGGTTGCCACCAACGCCGAGCAATTCGGCCAGAACCCCGTTCGCGAACTTCACCGCGTTCTCGCCCACGGCCTACTCCACCTCTGCGGAATCAACGACAAAGGTCCCGGGGAGCGGGAAATTATGGAACAACACGAAGATCAAGCGCTCGAACTACTCTCGCAAATGCTATGAAATTTAACTTCGACGTTATAGTTGTAGGCGCCGGCCACGCCGGTTGCGAAGCAGCCCGCACCGCGGCACTCTGCGGCTGCGAAACGCTTCTGATTACCATGGACCTCAACAAAGTGGCCCAAATGAGCTGCAATCCTGCCGTTGGCGGCATTGCCAAAGGCCAGATTGTTCGCGAAATCGACGCTTTGGGTGGCGCCATGGGGCTGATAACCGACGCCGCATCGCTGCAGTTCCGCATGCTCAACCGCTCCAAAGGCCCGGCAATGTGGAGCCCGCGAGCCCAGGCCGACCGCATGGCCTTCAGCGCCGCATGGCGCCGCGAGCTGGAATCTACGCCAAATCTTTATCTATGGCAGGATTCGGCAACAGAACTGATTATTGAAAAAGGCCGGGCAGCGGGTGTGAAAACCGCCTGGGGCGTAAGTTTCCACGCAAAAGCGGTTATTCTGACCAACGGAACCTTTCTGAACGGCCTGATGCACGTTGGACGCGCCCAAATTCGGGGCGGCCGCGTTTCGGAGCCCTACTCCACCGGTCTGACTGAACAGCTCCGCACTCTCGGATTTCAGGCCGACCGCATGAAAACCGGCACTCCGGTGCGCCTCGACGCGCGCACAATCGACTTTTCGCTGTGCGAGCGCCAGGACGGCGACGACACTGCCGACAAATTCTCGTTCCTCCCCGAAAGCCGCCGCGTTTTGCGTCAGCTTCCTTGCTGGGCAACAAAAACCAACCCGGAAACGCACGCCATTTTGCGCGAAGGATTGCCCGATTCGCCGCTATACAACGGCCAGATTCAAAGCATCGGCCCGCGCTACTGCCCCAGTATCGAAACTAAAATAGTAACCTTTGCCGACAAAGACGAGCATCACCTCTTCCTCGAGCCCGAAGGCGAAACATCGACGGAGTATTATCTGAACGGCTTTTCGTCGTCGCTGCCGTTCGATGTTCAGATGCGCGCGCTCCAAACCATTCCGGCGCTGCGCAACGCCCAGATTCTGCGTCCCGGCTACGCTATTGAATATGACTTTTTTCCGCCCACGCAGCTTTTCCACACTCTGGAAACGCGCCTGATCGGCGGACTATTCTTTGCCGGACAAATCAACGGCACCACCGGCTACGAAGAAGCCGCCGGCCAGGGACTGATTGCCGGCATCAACGCCGCGGCATCGGTGCGCCGGACCGAACCGCTCACCCTGGGTCGCGACCAGGCCTATATCGGGGTGCTAATCGACGACCTTGTGACCAAAGGAGTCGACGAACCCTACCGCATGTTCACCTCGCGCGCCGAATATCGGATTCTGCTCCGCCAAGACGATGCCGACAGCCGCCTTACCCCCATAGGCCACGCCGCCGGCCTGGCTTCGGACCGTCGCCTGGAACTGCTCCGCACCAAAGAGCAGCAAATCGAAGCACTGACCGACCTGCTGCGCCGCACCTCGCTGCGACCCGAGGCGGTCAACCCTCTGCTTGCCGCCATAGGCTCGGCCGACGCCCGCCAGTCGACCAAAGCCGCCGACATTCTGCTCCGTCCCGGCATGACAATCGACATGCTCGCCGCCCTGATTCCCGACATCACCAACTTCCCCGACGAAGTTCGCCAGGCCGTTGAAATCCGCCTGAAATATGCCGGCTACATTGACCGCGAACGCCAGCTGGCAGAGCGTATGACCCGCATCGACCACATCACCCTGGGCGACAAGCTCGACTATTCGCAGATAACCGCCCTCTCCACCGAGGCGCGCCAGAAACTCGCCGCAATCCGCCCCCAAACCGTTGGCCACGCCAGCAGGATTCCCGGCGTCTCGCCCGCCGACATAAACGTGCTCCTGCTGATGCTCGGCAAATAAATGTTTCACGTGAAACATAGACAATCTCCGCAAATTCAATTATTTAACATTTTACACAATCAAGTATGGAATACATCAAGAAACACATTCGCGACGTTCAGGACTTCCCCACCAAGGGCGTTCTCTTCAAGGACCTCACAACCGCCTTCAAGGACCCCCGCGCGCTCCACATTATCGGCTGGGACCTGGGCCAGCTCTATCGCGACAAGGGAGTGACCAAGGTAGTTGGCATTGAAAGCCGCGGCTTCATCGGCGGCTCGATTCTCGCCTTTGAACTCGGTGCCGGATTCGTGCCCTGCCGCAAACCCGGCAAGCTCCCCGCCGACACCATCAAAGCCTCCTACGAAAAAGAATATGGCACCGACACCATCGAGGTTCATGCCGACGCCATCACCCCCGACGACATCGTTGTTATCCACGACGACGTGCTCGCAACCGGCGGAACCATGGCCGCGGCCTATGAGCTCATCAAGTCTATGAACCCGAAAAAAATCTACATCAACTTCATCATCGAGCTGACTGCGCTGAAGGGCCGCGACCGCCTGCCCGCCGACGCCGAAGTCACCTCGCTGATCACCTATTGATTCTCCGTTGTCGCTTCACCAGAAATCGCCCGAACTGCGCGAAAAAATCGCGCTCATGCCCTCTACCCCCGGCGTCTATACCTACTATG
>CAZDVP010000003.1:0-52582 GCA_964508865.1 uncultured Bacteroides sp.
ACACCGGCACCCACGACTCGCTGGCCGAAGCGTCGATCTACGTTGAAGTGCTCGAAAAGCGCCAAGGCCTGAAAATCGCCTGCCTCGAAGGCATAGCCTACTCGCAGGGCTGGATTTCGGCCGACCGCCTGCGCCAAATTGCCGAGCCGATGGCAAAGAACCAATATGGCCAATATCTGCTAAAACTGTTAGACTATGGAGGTAATCCGGACTGAGATAGAGGGCGTTGTTATTCTGCGTCCGCGCGTTTTCACCGACGCGCGCGGCTACTTTTTCGAGAGCTTCAACTCAGCCGAATTTGCCGAAAAGGTCGGGCCGGTTGAGTTTGTTCAGGATAACGAGAGCGCCTCGGTTGGCGGAGTTATTCGCGGCCTCCACTTCCAGAAACCGCCCTACACTCAGGCCAAGCTGGTTCGCTGCACCGAAGGCCGGGTGCTCGACATAGCCGTTGACCTGCGCGCCGGCTCGCCGACCTATGGCAGCCACGTTGCCGTTGAGCTCACTGCCCAAGGCAACGAGCAGCTGTTTATCCCCGAAGGGTTCGCCCACGGCTTCGCCGTTTTGACCCCCCACGCGGTTTTTCAATATAAATGCTCCAACCTCTACCACCCCGAGGCCGAAGGCTCCATAGCTCCGTTCGACCCAGATTTGGCCATTGAGTGGCCCTTTGCGCCCGACCGGGCCATACTCTCCGACAAGGACATGCGCGCACCGCTTTTCAGCAACTTCATCTCCCCTTTCAAGCAATGAACATTCTAATCACCGGTGGCGCCGGATTCATTGGCAGCCACGTTGTCAGGCGCATGGTTGAGCGCTATCCCGACGACACGATCATAAACCTCGACCTGCTCACCTATGCGGGCAACCTTGCCAACCTGGCCGACATTGCCGACCGCAAGAACTACCGCTTTGTGCGCGCCGACATTACCGACATCGACGCAATGCGCAAAATCATGCGCGACCACCGGGTTGACGGAGTCATCCACCTGGCGGCGGAGAGCCACGTTGACCGCTCCATAAGCGACCCCTTTATTTTTGCGCGCACCAACGTTATGGGCACGCTGAGCCTGCTGCAGGCCGCGCGCGAGTACTGGCAGTCGCTTCCCGAAGGCTTCGAGGGCAAACGCTTCTACCACATTTCGACCGACGAGGTTTACGGCACCCTGGCTGCCGACGACGCGCCCTTTGCCGAAACCAACGCCTACGACCCCCACTCGCCCTATTCAGCCTCGAAGGCGTCGAGCGACCATTTCGTGCGCGCCTACCACGACACCTACGGCCTGCCTACTCTCATTTCAAACTGCTCGAACAACTACGGTCCCTATCAGTTCCCCGAAAAGCTGATTCCATTGTTTATCAACAACATCCGCAACCGCCGGCCGCTGCCGGTCTACGGCCGGGGGCTCAACGTTCGCGACTGGCTCTTCGTTGAGGACCATGCCCGCGCCATTGACCTGATTTTCCACCGCGGGCGCATTGGCGACACCTACAACATTGGCGGCTTCAACGAGTGGCGCAACATCGACATCGTTCGCCTGCTGGTCCGCACCGTCGACCGCCTGCTTGGCAATCCCGAAGGCTACTCCGACGAGCTGATAACCTACGTTGCCGACCGCCCCGGCCACGACCTGCGCTATGCCATTGACTCCACCAAACTCAAAACCGAATTGGGCTGGGAGCCGTCGCTTCAGTTCGAGGAGGGCATAGAGCGCACCGTTGAGTGGTATCTGAACAACCCCGACTGGCTCAACTCGGTAACGTCGGGCGACTATATGGAATATTATAACCGCATGTACGGCAACCGCAAATGAAATGATTCAACAGTGCGGCATATTGTTTCTCTTCCTCGCCCTGGGCGAGCTGATCGTCTGGCTGACGGGCACCACCGTGCCCTCCTCCATTATCGGCATGCTCCTGCTGGCCGCCGCGCTCAAGTTCGGGGCCGTTAAGCTCCACCAGGTAGAAAAATTCGCCGACTTTCTGGTTCATAACATCGGCTTCTTTTTCGTTCCGGCCGGAGTCGGGCTGATGCGCTGCATGGGCCTGATTGCCGACCAATGGCTGCCGATTGTGGGTGCCACGGTCGGAAGCACCGTTATCATCATCGCCGTTACCGGCTGGACCCACCAGCTGACGCGCCGAACAACCCGCCGCACCACTCGCCGCCATGACTCCAGCCGAAACTAATTTCCTGGCCAATCCGCTTTTTCTGATAGCGCTGACCTTTATGGTCTTTTTAGGGTCGCAATGGCTCAGCCGGCGCATCGGCCTGCGGCTGTTCAACCCAATTCTCATATCCATAGCCGTTCTGATTGCCCTTTTGTGCGGCTGCGGGGTCGACTACGAAGACTATCGGGCCGGAGGCGCCTACATTGAATTCTGGCTCAAACCGGCGGTGGTTGCCCTGGGAGTGCCGCTCTACCGCCAGCTGTCGGCCATACGCAAGCAGGTTATGCCGCTGCTCATCGCCGAGCTGGCCGGCTGCGTTGCGGGGCTGGTTTCGGTTGTTGTTATCGCCGAAATGCTCGGCGCCACGCGCGAGGTTGCCCTTTCGCTGGCGCCAAAGGCAGTTACGACACCTATCGCCATTGAGATTTCGAGCGCCTTAGGCGGCATTCCGGCGCTGACGGCTGCAGTGGTTGTCTGCACCGGCATTTTCGGCTCCATAGCCGGGTTTAAAATCGTTAGCCTTTCGCGCATAAAGAGCCCTATGGCCACCGGGCTGAGCATCGGAACCGCATCGCACGCCGTAGGCACCGCCGCCGCCATGGAGCGGAGCGAACGCTACGGAGCCTTTTCGTCGTTAGGGCTGACGCTCAACGGCATTCTGACGGCGCTGTTGGCGCCCTACGTGCTGACGCTGCTCGGCTACTGAGCCCGGCGCTCACTTGCCCGATTGGCGGTAGGCCTCAACGGTGCGGCGAATGCCCTCCTGAAGCGAGGTGGGAGCGGTGAAGCCGAAGTCGGCGGTGGCGGCGTCGGTTGTGCACTGCCAGTTGCGCTGGCGCAGAATCTTGTATTTGTCGAGGTTGAGGGTTGCGGGCTTACCGGTAAAAATCTGTGCTTTCTGCAGCAACCAGCAAACGGGTTTGACCACCCAGAGCGGCAGCTTGAGCGACACCACTCCTTTGCGGCCGAGCTCGCGGCTGACTATCGAGCGGAACTCGCGCTGAGTGTAGCTGCGCGGCTCGCTGATGTTATAGCGGCGATGAACCGGCGCGTTCTCCAGAGCCATAAACATTGCCTGAACCAGGTCTTCAACGTAGATGAAAGTGAGCAGCTGCTTGCGCATTCCGACTCCGAAATCGAAGTGGCGGTCAATGCTCTTGATCATCATCAGATAATCCTGCTCGTGGGGGCCATAGACTCCGGTGGGGCGGAAAATTATCCAGGGCAGGCCGCTGAGCGTTTCGAGCCACTGCTCGGCCTTGACTTTCGATAGGCCATAGCGGGTGTTGGGGCGCGGCGTCATCTGTTCGGAAATGGGCGTGTAGTTCCGCTCGTCGCCCGGGCCGATGGCCGACAGGGAGCTGACGTAGAGGAACTTTTCGGGCACGCGGTCGGCCTCTTTCAGCGCGGTTCCGAAAGTGCGCAGGAACTGAAAGTTGATTCGGTTGAAGTCGGGGAAGTTGGCGCACTTGGTTGCCCCCAGGTTATAGATTATGTAGGTCCAGGGGCCGGCTGAAGCCAGGGTTTGGCAGACCTGGCGGGGGTCGTCGTAGTCAAACTCCAGGAAATGCAGCTGCGGGTCGGAGAGCCAGCGGCGCGAGGTGGAGGGCCGGACGCCGACGGTTGTTTCAAAACCGAGCTCCAGAGCCTTGCGGGCAATGAAGCCGCCGATGAAACCGCCGGCGCCGACTATCAGAACAGATTTCACGGTCGGGTTCAGAATTTGATTTTGCCGTTTTTGGTGATGTAGATTTCGCCCTTGACCGGTTTGGCCACGCGGCGGCCGCTCAGGTCATAGTAAACGGCGGCTTCGGCGGCCGAGGCCTCGATTTCACCGATGGCTGCGCCTTCGGTAAGAGTGAAGGTGCAGGTTTTGTTGCCCGGAGCCACAACATATTGGTTCAGGTGCCAATAGTAGGCCTGGGCAGTGTATTCCTGACCTACTTCGCCATCCTTGAACTCATCGGCCAGAACCACGGTTTCCGTTTTCTTGGCGGCGATTTTGATTGGCTGGCTCTGGAAGCGTTCAACGTAGCCCGACTGGCCTGCCTGGTGGATTTCAACGTAGACCTGGCCGTCGAAATCGCCTTCGGCGGCTGAAACGTTGAGGGTGAATTCAAGATGCGCCTTCGAGGGGTTGGTGCAGGTTATTTTCGAAACGCGGATTGTTGCGGCATCGACGGGAGCCTTGAGCTCAATCTGCTTTACGTCGGAAATAATCTGGTTGGTTTGCGAGTTGAAGAATGCCAGGTCGTAGATGCCCGAAACCAGCGAGGTGTTGGTCAGGGTGAGCTGAGTGTTGAACTCAACCGATTTGCCGGCCTGAAGCTGACCGCAAACCTGGCCGATTTCGCCGCGGCGAACGGGCTTGCCGGCGTCGTAGATGCCGAGGCAAACGGCAGCGTCCATGTCGTAGGGCGTCGTATTGGTAGCGCGGCCTGTGACCTGGAATGGAACATTGGTTTGAACAACGTCGGGCAGAGTGAAGTCACTGACTTTTACCGACGGAGCTTCCGACGAGCCGAAGGTAATGTAGCCGTTCGCAACGGTTGCAGGGATGGTGAAGGCGTTGGTAACGGGATAGTAGACCGGATAGTATTTGCCGGTAACGGCGCTCCAAACCTGCGGATAGCAAGTGTAGTTGCCGGCGGGAAGGTTGGCGGGAATCTGAATGGTTCCGCAATCCAGGCCGTAGAGGGGAGCGACTACCTGAGACTGCTCGGTGGCGCAATGACTGAAATACTCGGTTCCGTTTTCGGCCACAAACTTGATTGCCGAGCGGGGCTGAACGGCATTGGCCGGTGCGCGATTATAAATCTTGGTTGCGCCGTTGGGGTTTGAGTAGGCAAATCCACCAAATTGGCCGAGCTTTACTCGCGAGCTCGTTGCTCTGAATCCACCGTTGCCGAAGAATGTGAGGGGCACATCGCTATAGGCTGTTTTCTTGCCGGGGCGGAGATTGAAAATCGCTGCGTTCGACTGGCTATAGCCTGCGGTGGAGCCGCCAACGCCCTGCTGCTTGGGGTCGAGGGCAGTCAGAAGGAAGTAGCCGTCGCTGGTGCCACCCCAGCCCCAGTTAACGTGGAAAAGGCCGTCGCCCTTATAGCCGTCGACAACAAAGGCGTGGCCGCCACCGGCGCTGTTCATGCCGCTATAGAACATTGGGTAGCCGGCGGCGATTTCGTCGTAGACCATCTTTTCCCACTGAGCCTGGAAGAACCACTGGCGTTCAAGGGTTATGGCCGCATCGTCGTAGTCGAAATACTTGACCATGCCGGCGCACATGTTGGGGGTAGAAGCGCCCGACGAGGTTGTTTTATAGCCGGTATAAGCGGCGTAACCTAAGGCCTGCATCAGAGTTGCCACCGCGGTGCGGTTGACCTGCGGGTCTTTGGCGCCGTTATATTTATTGAGCATGTTGGCCCAGTCGAGCTTGACGTTGTCGAAGTTGAGCGACACGGTGGTTCCGGCAGTCTCATAGGTGAAAGTGCCGCCGGAGCACTTTGCCGGATACTGGTGAACCTTGATTACCTGAGCCATGGCGGTTGCAACGCAGCCGGTTGGGGTACGTGCGCCGTTGATTGTGGGGGTCAGCTCGTTGTAGGGGTCGAGCTGGTTCCAATAGGTCTGGCAGATAGGGTCAATGGCCTTGAAATCGTTGTCGGCACGCGAGCCGGACGATGCAGGTTCGAGGCCGTCGCGGATAGCGTTGATCTCCTCGGCATAGCCCTCGAGCATCATTTCCAGCGCGGGGGGCAGTTCCTGACCGGCCTGGAAATTCTCGGAGTAGCCGAGCAGGGCGGGAGCGTCGGAGTCGGCACTGAGAATCATCAGACCGCCCTGGGCCGGAGCAAACAGATAGAGCTCGGGCGCACCGCTATGGGCGGCAACGGTGATTTCGGGCTGAAGATTATTGAGGCAGCGGGCGGCAATGCGGCGCGCGCCGGAGTTGGAGTTGACGCGGGCCAGAGCCTGGGCCGGCGAAAGGACCTCGGCGTTAGCGCCCAGAGCAATGAGCGAAGCTGCGATGAGAAGATTGGCTTTTTTCATATCAGTAAATCAGTTTTTTACCGTTGTTTGTTATGTAGATTCTGCCTTTGACGGGCTCTTTTACCCGGCGACCTGAAAGGTCGAAATAGGTCTGACCGGCCAGGTCGGCCTCGATTTCGTTGAGGCCGTCGGCTGAACCGAGCAGTTCAAAAGTTTTGCGCTGGCGGCCGTTCATTTCTTTTTCCTCACCCTGAACGGTGTAGTAGAAATAAATGGTATACATCATTCCGGGAATGCCCTGGGTGAAGTCGGTGGTGAAGGTAACGGTGGTTGACTTGCCCGACTTGAGCGAGATGTCGACCGGAACGCGGGCCAGGTAGCTGTTATAGTCGCCGCGGTTATGAATCTGCATCCACACGGTGCCGGCCCAGTCGCCGCTGGCGGCCACGGTTATTGAGGCTGTCAGGTCGTTCTTTTCGGCGCTGACAAGGGTGAGGTTCGAGGCGGTCAGGGTGCCCAGGTCCTCGGGGCGCATAAGGGTTACGGCCACGGGGTCGGACAGGCGCTTGTTGGTTTCGGCGTTGATGAGATAGGCTTCATATTCGCCCGAGGCGAGAGACATGTTGGTCATAACGGCAGGGAGCTCGACCTGCTGGGTGGAATTGCCGTCGACGTTGGCCACGAAGGTGGTCACCGTTGCACGCTTAACGGAGTTATCGGGCAGGTAGAGGCAAACGGCCATAGTGCCGGTAAAGGGCACGGAGCTGCTGTTGGCAATATCTATTTTAACGGTGAAGGCCTTGTTGGTGTTGATTTTTTCGGGCATTTCGAGCTTCGAGGCCCAGAGTTTAGGAACTTCGGTGGCGCCGAAGGTGATGGTGGAGCCGCTAACCGTTGCCGGTTGGGCCTGGCCCTGGGTCAGCGGGCCGTAGACCGGATAGTATTGGTTGGTGACACCGCTGTAAACGCCGGGGGTTACGATATATTCACCCGCTGCGAGCGAAGTCGGAGCCTTAAGCCCGGAGAAGGTGAAACCGGTATAGCCCGACAGCGAACCGCTGACGCCGGCGGAGCGCACCCAGGTTTTGGCACCGGTTGCCTTGGAGGTGAAGCAAACCGCGGCCGACACGCTGCTGACAGCAAAGTTGCGACCGTTATAGGCCGAGAACGAGAGGAAAAGGTCGCCGCCAAACGACACCGCAGTGTTGGTTATTTTGAAACCGCTCTGGGTGAAGAAGAGCAGCGGCACGCTTGACTGCTGGATGTCGGTTTTGGGTTTGAGGTTGAAAAAGGCAGCCTGGCCCACGTCGAAGCCGCTGGTTGAGCCGCCGATGCCCTGGGCTTCGGGGTCGAGAGCCGACAGCAGGAAATAGCCGTCGCTCAGGCCGCCCCAGCCCCAGTTGAGGTGGAAGTAGCCGTCGGAGCGATAGCCGTCGACAACAAAGGCGTGGCCCTCCTTATTGATTGTGTGGCCCGAATAGTAAACGGGGCGACCGGCGCGGAGCTCTTCGTAGACCATCGCGTTCCAGTCGGCGATTGAATACCAGGCGCGTTCCAGATAGCTCAGCGTCGGGTCGATGGCGAAGTTGCGGATCAGGCCGGTGCCCATATTGAAGCTGACGGCGCCGGAGCCGTCGGTGCCATAGTCCATTTGGGTGGCTATTCCGCAGGCCTGCATCAGAACGGCCACGGCATTGCGGCTGTCGGCGGGCGAGTTGCTCTTATAGGTGTTGAGCATCTTGTCCCACTCCAGTTCAACGTTGTCGAAATTTAGGCTCAGTTTGGTGCCGCCGGTTGCCCAGTTGTAGGAAAAGGTGCCTCCGGAGCACTTGGCGGGATATTGCATAACCTTGAGCACCTGGGCCATGGCGGTTGCCACGCAGCCGGTGTAGGTGCGGGTATTGCCGATCATCGGAGCCAGGTCGTTATAGGGAGCGTTTTGGTTCCACTGGGTCTGGCATATCGGCGAAATCGGGTCGAAATCGGCGCGCGAAGTAGCCGCGGGAGCGCCCATAACCACTTGGCCGGCGCGGGTTGCGGCAATTTCGGCGGCGTAGGCGCTGATCATCATTTTCATGGCGTCGGGCAGCTGAGCGCCTTCGACGTAGGAGTCGGTGTAGCCCAGCAGGGCGGGAGTTTCGCTTTCGGCGCTGACGAGCATCAGGGCGTCGGACTGGGCGAACACATAGAGTTCAGCCTGGGCCGAGTGCTCGGCAACGGTTACGAGAGGCTGAGCCGCAGTCACTGCGCCTCGCATGGCCCGGCGCACGGGTGCGCTTGCGGGCACCTGGTCCAGAGCACGGCTGAGCGCAGCTGCGGGGCCGAGGAGCTCGGCCGAGGCGCCCAGTGCAACCATCACGGCTGCAACAGCTAAAAATAGTTTCTTCATTTATCGGATTAGAACGGTTTGTGTATTTGAGCCTTGACGGCGAATGTAGAGTCCGGATTTGGGATTGAGCACGCGGCGACCGCCCAGGTCGTAGTATTCCGCGTTGGCTTCGGCGGCATCGACTTCATCGATGGCCGAGGAGGAGGCGGTTGTGAACTGCAGCTGGGGAGTGCCTTCGAAATAAACATAGGAGCCCGAAGCCTGATAGCCGCCGAAGAAGTAATATTTCGTGTCTTCCTTGAGCACCTTGGCGAAATCGGGGTCGGTAACGGTCATGGTCAGGGTTTCGCCCTCGGCGATTTCAACATCGGTTGTGCGGCTCCAGGCGGTTGTGGTTGCCGAAGCGTTTTTGCTGATCAGCATCAGAACCGGGCCTTTATAGGCGGCGTTGAGGGCGGTCATCTTCACCACGAAGGTCAGCTCGTCGAGCTTGTTGTTGGTGCAAACAATCTCGCCGGCGATTTTTGCCTCGGGGCTCGAAACGGTTACGGTGCGGGTCGGGGAAACGGCAACGCCGTCGGCCAGCGCGAAACCGATTGTGTAGCTGCCGGGGGCAACTGTTCCGTCGGCCAGGGTGGATGTGACGCTCACTTCGGTTGCTTTGCCGGCGGCAACGTTGGCGGTTTGGGTGGCCAGGGTTGCAACCTTGGTTGTGGTTCCGGTTTTGTAGAGGTTCAGTTCAACAGTGCCTTTATAGAGGTCGGCAGTGGTGTTGGCCAGAGTTACCGAAGCAGTGAACTCCGAGCCGACCGTCAGTTTGGAGGGGAGGTTTTCGCTGATGAGCGAAATCACGCCCTTGGCCGGTTCAACATAGTCGGAAAAGGTTACCTTGCTGCCGCTCACGACCGCAGTTTTGCGCCAGGGAGTTGACACGTCGGCATAAACATCATAGACTTCGTCGCCGGTCTCGCGGGTCACGCAAAGCTGAACCGTGTAGCTGCCTTCCGGCAGATTGCCGGCAAGGGCGAACGGGAATTCGGTGTAGCCATAGAGAGGCTGGAGGTTATCGATCGGGCCAACGAACTGGCTATAGTAGACCTGGCCCACAGACGAGGTGAACTTCAGAGCCATATAGGCGCCCGAAACCTCGAAGGGCGAGTAGTTGCAAATAAAACCACCGGCGCCGAACGAAATGGTGCCCTGGCCCTTGGTTGTTACCTGCGAGGGAAGTACCATTCCGGAGCCCAAGATGCAGAAGGTCAGCGGAGCTTCATCGACAGTGGTTGTGCGACCCGGCTTCATGCCGAACAGTGCGCTGCAGCCGTCGCTATAGCCGCCGCCGGAGCCACCGATGCCCTGCTGGCCGTCGGGGTCGAGAGCGGTTAGCAGGAAGTAGCCGTCGAGGGCGCCGCCCCAGCCCCAGTTGAGGTGGAAGAAGCCGTCGGAACGATAGCCGTCTACAACAAAGGCGTGGCCGACTTTTTCGGCGGTGTTCTGGCCGTCGTAGTAAACCGGACGGCCGGCAGCGAGTTCGTCGTAGACCATTTTCTGCCAGTCGGCCAGCGCGAACCATTCGCGGCGCATCAAGCGCATGGAGTAGTCATAATCGAAATTGCGAATAAGACCGGCAACACAATAGATACTCTGGGTGCCGGAGCCTTCGGTGCCGTAGTTCATGTCGGAAGCATAGCCAATGGCCTTCATCAGACCCGACACTGCAGTGCGCTGCGCGGAAGTGGTCGAGCCCTTGTAGGAGTCGAGCATGTTGCTCCAGTTCAAGGTAGTGGTATTGAAGTTCATCGACAGTTTTTTGCCTCCGTTTTCCCAGGTGTAGGAGTATGTGCCTCCCGAGCAATTTTCGGGATACTCAAAAGTTTTCAGCACCTGGGCCATTGCGGTTGCCACGCAGCCGGTGTAGGTTCGCTTGCCGTTCATCAGCGGAGCGTTGTCGTTATAGGGAGCATCCTGATTCCAGGTTGTTTTGCAAATCGGCGTAATCGGGCTGAAATCCGCGCGCGACGAAGGGGTAGTTTTTGCAGCAATCACATCGCCGGCACGCAGGGCGCGGATTTCTTCGGCGTAGAGATTGAGCATGCAAAGCATCGTTTCGGGCAGTTCGCCGCCTTCAACATAATTTTCGGAATATCCGAGCAGAGGGGAGGTTTCGGAGTCGGCCGAGGCTACCACCATGCCGCTTGCGGTCGAGGCAAACACGTAGAGTTCGGGAGCTTCAGCGGCCTGAGCAATGGTAATCAGCGGCTCGGCGTTGGCCAGCGAGCGGGCGGCAGCCTTGCGGGCAGGCGAAACGCTTGCAGGCAGCTGCTCGGCGGCGCGGGTAAGCGCGGCCGAGGGCGAAAGTACTTCGGCCGAGGCGGCCAGGGCAGCCAGCAGGAGCGCCGGCAGGAGAAATAGTTTTTTCATATACAATTGTGCGCGTTTATTTTCAAGCGGAAAGTTTGGTTTGCGAATCGCGGATCGTGTCAACAACGTTGATGATATAGTCGCCCACTTTTTCCAGGTCGGCAACGGCATCCATATAGAATATACCGGCCTGATAATCATAGAGGCCGTTGTTGATATTCTCAACGTTCTTTGCACGCAGCTGATTGCGCAGGTTGTTGATTTCGCGTTCTTTATTATATGCGTTGAGCAGCTGCTCCTCGCGAACGTTTTCAATATTGTCAAGCATGGTAATCATGCCGTTCATGGCTTCGGAAACCAGAACGAACATCGAGTCGATGTTGTCCTTGATCAGGTCGGAGAAGTGAACGTTGACTTCCTGCTTGCGCGAGAGCACGCGGCCGAAGTTATTGCAGCTGTCGGCAATCGATTCGATTTCGGAATTGATGTTAAACAGCGAGGTAACGCGCAGCTTGCCGTGGTTCGACAGGCGGCCCTGTGCGGTGCGGTTCAAAAAGCCGGCAATTTCGCGTTCCATGCGGTCGCTGATATCCTCATATTTTCCCAGGCGCGAATAGAGTTGGTTGAACTCCTTGGGCTTGGCATTGACCTGAAGCAGCTGCTGAGCCATTCCGAGCATACGGTCAACGCGCTGGGCAAACACCGCGATTTCCTTTTCTACCTGAACGATATTGAGTTCGGAAGCGCTGACGCGGTTCGAGCCGATATATTTGAGCGAGAATTCCTCGTCCTGGTTCTTGGACGGTATAATGTATTCAACGGCTTTCACGTAGAGACCTGTAACCCAAATCATTATAGAGCCATTGATGAGCTTATATACAGTCTGGAAGAGCGACATACCAAAGCTCACTGCCACCTGCATGGCAGCAATCTGCTTGACAACATGGTGGCCCGCAGGCAATGAGTTATCGAACAGATGGTTATAAACATCAGGTTCGGTTTCGGCTATATGCGTTACGTAATAGTAGAGCTGCGTTGGGTCGCTCTGACCGATCTGACCGATAAGCCATTCAATCATATGAACGAACGGGAAGAACAACGGCAGCAGCCAAAACAAGCCCAACACGTTGAAAAGCACGTGGCCTAAAGCGGTTCGCTTGGCGCCGACGTTACCGCTGAGCGAGGCAAGAACCGGAGTGATACAGGTTCCCAAGTTGGCACCTAAAACCAGCGCGCAGGCCAGGTCGAAAGTAACCCAACCCTTGGCACACATAATCAAAGCGATGGCAAACGTTGCGGCCGAGGATTGAATAACCATTGTGAGCAAGCAGCCGACCAGGGCAAAAATCAAAACGGAGCCGAAGCCGCTGTGGGTGTACTGCTGCAGGAACGCAAACATTTCCGGATTGGCCTGAAGGTCGGGAACGTAGGTCGAAATCATGTCCAGGCCCATAAACAGGAAGGCAAAACCGATGAAGAATTCGCCCAGGCTCTTGTTGCGGCTCGACGATGAGAACATCAGCGGAACGGCAACCCCTATCAGAGGAAGCATGAAGGCCGACATGTTAATCTTGAATCCAAACATGGAAATAACCCAGTAGGTGAAGGTAGTGCCCACGTTTGCGCCAAATATAACCGCCATGGCTTGCGAAAGGGTCATCAATCCGGAATTCACGAAGCTGACAACCATTACCGTGGAGGCTGAAGATGATTGCAGCAAAGCCGTGAGCAATATGCCGGTAATCATTCCGCTGAAACGGTTGCGGGTCATAACCGACAGGATGTTGCGCAGGCGGTCGCCGGCCACTTTCTGGAGGCCTTCGCTCATCACCTTCATGCCATAAAGGAACAGGCACACCGCGCCAAGCAGGCACAGGAAGTCAAGAATGCTATAGCTCATAGTTGCTATCAGTAGGGTTACTTTTCGCCCACAAATTTAATAAACATTACGCAATTTCCCAAAAAATCCTTAACTTTGCCCTATAAATATTTATCTGATTCAACCATGAAAGTACTTCTTATCAACGGGAGTCCACACTCCAACGGCAACACCGCAAACGCCCTCAACTATATGGCCGAAGCTCTGCAAGCCAACGGCTTAGAAACCGAAATTCTCTGGATTGGAAACAAGCCGGTTCAGGGCTGCATCGGCTGCTACAAATGCGCCGAACTGGGCCGCTGCATCTTCACCGACGACCTCTATGAGCGCACGCGCAAGGCCCTGGAGAGCGCCGACGCCCTGATTGTTGGCTCGCCGACCTACTATGCGGGTCCCGCCGGCTCGCTCTGCGCCCTGCTCGACCGAGTGTTCTACTCGTGCGGCCCGCTGCTCCGCGGCAAACCCGCCGCAGCAATTGCCATTGCCCGCCGCGGAGGCGCAACGACCACCTACGACCGCCTGAACAAATACTTCCAGATAATGGGTATGCCTATGCCCAACTCGCAATACTGGAACCTGGTTTACGGACGCAAGCCGGGCGAGGCGCTCTTCGACGCCGAAGGCCTGCAAACGCTCCGCAACCTCGCGGCCAACATGGCCTGGATGCTCAACGCCATGGCGGCATCGCCCACTCCCTGGCCCGAACGCGAACCCTGGCAACCCACCCACTTCATCCGCCCCGACCTCACCTCCCCAACCAACTCCGACTAAAATTTAAGGGCTAAGGATTAGGAATTTAGAAAATTTTTGTGTAATTTTGCCAACGAAATTACAAATCTATTATTCACAATCTAAGCTCCCTTTTATGAAAAAGATTCTTTCCGCGCTATTGGGCCTGGCAATAAGCCTGGCCTGGAGCGGCGCATCAGCAGGCGTTCCTGACCAACGCACCGCGAGCTCCGGTCCCGCACCTGCGAAAATGATTCAGAGCGTCGAGGTCAAGAAAAGCCTTCGCCGCTCAAAACCGCGTATTGCCGGCGACTTCCGCCGCCCGGCCCGCCGCGCAGCTGTTCGCAAGGCCCCCTCGGCCAACCCGACAATCTACGCGAGCATTTTCGACACCGCGCCCGCCGAAGGCACCGGCATCTATTCGCTGACACCGGCCGAATATGGCTTCACCGCCGTTAAGACCGGCAACGACCTGAACTCCTATGGCGGCGCCACTTATGCCAATGGTGTGCTTTATAACATCACCGGCTCGGGCACCGGCAATACCTGGCGTACCAGCGACTGGGCACACACTTCCGGCCCGATCGACACGGATGTTGAATGCCGCGCCATGGCCGCCGACCCCTCAACCGGCACAGTCTACGGCGTTGTTGAATCCGCCTCCGGTTTTGACTTCATCACCATCAATCCGGCCGATTTCAGCCAGACGTCGACAATCTGCACCTATAGCAGCGCCCTGGAATTCACCTGCCTGTTCTTTGACCTTAAGAACAATCTCTATGGCATCGACGGCGGCACCATGCTCTATCAGATCAACAAGAACACTGGCGTAACCTCAGTTATCGGCCGCACCGGTATTGAATGTTACTGGGGCGCCGGCGCGGTTGTTGACCCCGAAAGCGGCGTATGCTTCGTGGCCGCCGACGATTTCACCTGCGCGCTCTATGAGCTCGACCTGGAAACCGCGCAGTCCTCGCTGATATA
This sequence comes from uncultured Bacteroides sp., assembly GCA_964508865.1. Lineage (GTDB taxonomy): Bacteria > Bacteroidota > Bacteroidia > Bacteroidales > Muribaculaceae > UBA3263. Next base: position 14,442 of record CAZDVP010000003.1, read on the forward strand.
TGAATTCGACGATGAAGAAGAGGTTAACTGCCTGTTCATCCTGCCGAAGAATTCAAACACCCAGACTCCCGCCGCGGCCGAATCGCTCACGGCTTCGTTCCCCGAAGGCACGCTTACAGGTTCGCTCGAATGGACAGCGCCGTCGACCACCTCGGCCGGCACCGCAGGCTCGGGCTCACTGGCCTACTCGCTCAAGTGCAACGGCGAGGAAATCGCTTCGGGCGCAGCCGAATGGGGCGCCAAGCAGTCGGCGAGCTACACTGCCGCCAAAGCCGGCACCCACGCCTTCACCCTGACCTTCAGCAACGACCAGGGCGAATCGAACCCGACTTCGGCAACGCTCTGGATTGGCCACGACCTGCCCAACGCAGTTACCGAAGCCAAAGTTGTTCGCTCCGGCTCGGAGAACACCATCAGCTGGAAAGCCTCGGTTGGCGGCTGCCACGGCGGCTATGTTGACCCGGCTCAGGTGACCTACAAGGTGACCCGCCAGCCCGACGGCACCGTTGTTGCCGCTTCCAGCGCCGAAACAACGGTTATTGACCAGCTGCCCGACGGCAACTCGCCGATTCTCTACAGCTACGACATAACTCCGCTCTATCAGGGCGCCGAGGCCGAAACGGCCCATACCGGTCAGGTTATGGTCGGCGCGCTCTATTATAACCCCTTCGACACCAAAGAGCAGTTCAACGAGTGGGAATCCACAACGTTGCAGAACAACCCGATGTATGACATTCCGGTTTGGGAATACAGCTCGTGGCACAAAGCCGCTTCGGTCAGCGACTGCGAAGTGACTGCCGTTGCCGCCTGGCTCACCTCGCCGGCAGTTACCCTCGAAGCCGGTAAGGCCTACAAACTGAGCTTCGAAACGTGGTGTTCCAACTCCAGCTACGACGAGCAGCTTTCGGTCTATATCTCCACCAGCAAAAAAGCCGCCGACATTTCCAAAGGCACTCCGATTATCGACAAGATGACCGTTAACAACGAAAGCTCCAACAAAAAGACCACCGAAGTGGTGTTCACTCCCGAAACCTCGGGCACATACTACCTGGCTTTCAACGGCTGCTCGCAACCCGACCTGGGCACGCTCTATCTCGACAACGTTCTGTTCTATTCCGTTCCGGTTATTCCGCTGCCCGCAGCGCCCACGATTTCGTGTGAAGTTATGTTCGGTTCTTTGCTCATGGTCACCGCAACTACTCCGGCGGTCGACGTTGACGGCAACGAGCTAACCTCGCTGACCAAGCTGGTGGTCAAACGCGACGACGAAGTTATCTATACCGTCGACGAGCCCGAAATCGACTACTCCTATAACTTCATGAACTCCCTGCCCGGCGACGGCACCTTTACCTACTCCGCCGTGGTTTACAGCGAAGCCGGCGCTTCCGCTCCGGGCACCACGGTGGTTTCCACCCTCGCCGCAGGCAAGCCCCGCAGCGCCACCAACCTCAAAACCGTTGAGGAGGGCAACTCGGGCATGATTACCCTGAGCTGGGATGCTCCCACAACCGACATCAACAACCTGCCCATTAAAGAAGGCACGCTGACTTTCGACGTTTATACCGAAGGCGCCTCCGAACCCATCTTCACCGACCTGACCGAAACCTCCAAAACCTGGCAGGCCGTTGAACCTGACCAACAGGAGTTCCTTTCGTTCTACGTAATCGCCAAAAACGAAGCCGGCAGCAGCAGCCGCTCCAATGCTTCGACCCCGGCCGCGTTCGGCGCACCCTATCAGATGCCGTTCTGCGAATCGTTTGCCGGCATGGAACTTTCGAAAGCCTGGAGTTTCTATAACCCCGACGACTACAGCGAAGGCCAGTGGCTGCTCATCGCATCATCTGAAACCCCGCAGGCCGATCCGGTCGACGGCGACGGCGGCATGCTCGCCTTTACCGGCGAATTCCTCGACGACACCGCCTGGGCCACATCCGGCAAGATTGACCTGACCGGCAGCGAAGACCCGAAGCTTTCGTTCTACTACTTCGCGCAGAACAGCACTGAGGGTAAGGACCAGCTCGACGTTTGCGTCAGCGACGGCACCGGCTACAAGAAGCTCGACTCCTTTACCATGCGCGACCTGATGGTCAACGGCTGGCAGAAGCGCGAAGTCGACCTGTCCGCCTATGCCGACAAGACCATTTCGCTGCGCCTGATCGGCAACTCGTTCCGCACCGAAAACTTTATGCTCATCGACAAAATCGAAATCTCATCGGCCAAGAGCGACCTGGCTGTTGCCACCTTCGCCGCTCAGACCTCGGTTGTTCTCGGCAAGTCGTTCAGCATTGAGGCCGTAGTGACCAATAACTCCTCGAAACCGGCCGCCGACTATAGCGTGGCTCTCTACCGCAACGGCGAAAAGGTTGAAACCGAAAGCGGCTATCCGCTCGAAGCAGGCCAGCAGGCTCCCTTCATCTTCGACCAGACTCCCGATGCAACCTGGCCCGAAAGCGCAACCTACAAGGTTGAAGTTATCTATGCTGCCGACCAGGTTCCCGAAAACAACATCTCCGACGAAACCACGGTTGAAATTATCCACAACGACTACCCCGGAGTGGCCACCGTTGCCGCCTCCTACACCGACCAGTCTCAAAGCGCCGTTGAGGTCAAATGGAGCGCCCCCGACCGCACCTCGCTGCCCGCAACCCAATGGACTGAACGCTTCGAGTTCCTGACTCCGTTTGAAATCAACCCGCAGTGCGACTGGACTTTCGTTGACGGCGACGGCGCAGAAACCTACAGTTCGAGCAACTATCCCTACCCCAATATGGGTTCGCCAAAGTCGTTCGTAGCTTTCGACGCCACCCGCTTCAACGCGACCTATCTGGCCAACTCCGGCTCGCAATACATGGCCAGCGTCGACGCCATTGAAAAGCCCACCGACGACTGGATGATTTCGCCCGAGCTCTCAGGCCAGGCGCAGACCATCAGCTTCTATGCCCGCTCATATAGCGACACCTACGGCCTGGAAAAATTCGAAATCCTCGCCTCGAATACCGGCACCGCCGTTGGCGACTTCACGGCCGTTGCGCGCCATGAAAACGTGCCCGTTGAATGGACTGCCTATGAAGCCGCGCTGCCCGAAGGCACCAAGTATTTTGCCATTCGCTGCGTGAGCGTCAACGTGTTCAGCTTCTTTGTCGACGACGTCAGCTTCATTCCGGCCGTTAACCCGGCATCGAAGTTCGGCATTTTGGGCTACAACGTTTACCGCGACGGCGTTCGCATGAACGACCAGCCTCTGAACGCCGTGTCGTTTACCGACTACGCTCTGCCCGCCGCCACTCCCCACTATTCCGTCAGCGTTGTTTATGACCACGGCGAATCGCCTCTGAGCCTGGAGGTTGAACCGGTCCAGACCGGAATTTCGGAAATCACCGCCGGCAGCGACGACGCTGCTGAGACCTTCGACCTGCTCGGCCGCCGCGTAACTGCCCCGCGCCGTGGCATCTACATTCAGAACGGCCAAAAGATTCAAATTCGCTGAAGAATTAGTAATTAGTAATTATGAGCGCGCCCGTCGATGGGCGCGCTTTTTTTAGCGGTTGTGAGGAGACTTTCGGAAATTTTTTGTAAATTTGTGGCTTAAATTTCATCACCATGGCTATACCCAAGTTTTTGCGCAACGTTTTTGGCGGCAACGACGTTGATTCAGAAGTTGATTTCGACGACCTCGACCGCCCCACCCCGTCGGAGCCCGCTGCCGAGGCTCCTTCCGCGCCGGCCGCCGCAGTGGCCGCCGCCGATATTCCCGCCGAGCTGCTCGATGCCATAGCGTCGGTTATCAACGGCCAGCTGCCCCCTATGGTGGCCCAATGCATCAACCCGGAAGCTCAGCGCGCCTACCTGGCCGCGCAGTTGGGCGAGCCGCTGGCGCAGTTTGCCGAATCGCTCAAGGCAAAGGCAGTTAGCGAACTGACCGGCGACCGCGCAAAAATGCAGGCAGAGCTCGAAGATTTGCGCGCTCGCCGCAAGGAGGTGACCGACAAGCGCGAGGAGCAAAAGGCCGCCCTGCTGTCGGAGCAGCGCCAGCGCCGCGCGCTGAGCGACCGCAACCGCGACCTTGAGGCAAAAATCGACGAACTCGACTCGCAAATCGAGCAACACAAACTGACTATAGCCTCGCTGATGAACAAAATGCGTGTTGCCGAAGTGACCGACGGCGATGCCGCCGCCCTGCGCCAGGACCTGGCGGCAGTCAATGCCGAACTTTCGGCCAAAAACGACGAAATAGCCGCGCTCACCACCCGGATTCAGCAGCTGGAAACCGAGGCCGCAGTTGCCGCCTCGCTCGAGCAGCGCCGCGAAGCCCAGGGTGAACCCGACGAACAGCCCGCCGCAGCAGCCGATAAGCCCAAACGCCGCCGCGGACCGCGCCGCCCCAAAGCGCCCGCCTATGACCCCGAAAACGATGCGTCGGCCGACCTCGACAGCGTTGACTGGTTGCTGCCCGGCGGAGTGCCGGCCGGTCATCAGCCCCATGTTGCCGACCCCGACTTCGGCTATCAGCCGCCTAAACACACTCCCGCACCAGATTCCGACGCCCAGCTAACTCTTTTTTGACATGAAACGTATTCTCTGCAGCGCACTGATCGCAGCTTCCGCTCTCTTTGGCTCAGCAACGGTGAACCCGTCTGACCTTGAGGACTATGTTTATCCCAACAACGCAACCGCCTCGGCCGCGATGAACTTTATGCCCGACGGCAAAAGCTACCTCAAACTCAGCGCCGACGGCAAGAACATTGGCCGCTACGATGTTGCCACCGGCAATCTGATCGACAATATTTTCGACACTTCGAAAACCAGAGGCGACAAAAAACTCGACCGCATCAGCAGCTACACTGTTAGTCCCGACGGCTCGCTGCTGCTGGTCTATAAGGACAAACAGCCGATTTATCGCCGCACCTTCCGCGCCGAATACTATATTTTCGACATCAAACGCAACACTCTGAAGCCGCTTTCGGTCGAGCACCCCTATCAGCAGTCGCCGGTGGTTAGCCCCGACGGCCGCATGATTGCCTTTATGGGCGCCGACAACAACATCTACGTCCACAAAGTTGACTACGGCTCGGAAGTGGCCGTGACCACCGACGGCAAGGTCAACTCGGTTATCAACGGTGTGCCCGACTGGGTTTATGAGGAAGAGTTTTCGACCAGCCGTTCAATGGAATGGGCACCCGACAACTCGATGCTCTGCTATCTGAAATACGACGAAAGCCGGGTTCCCGCCTTTTCGTTCACCGAATATGAAGGCGCCTGCCAGCCCAAAACGCAGTTCAGCCTCTATCCGGGCCAGTACACGTATAAATATCCCGTTGCCGGCGAACCGAACTCGAAGGTCACACTGCATAGCTACGACGTTGAAACCCGCAAGACAAAGCAAATAGACCTGCCTGCCGGCGACATTGAATATATTCCGCGCATTCACTTCGGACCGACCGCATCGCAGCTGATTGTTTTGACCCTCAACCGCGAGCAGAACCGCCTGGACTTCTATAGCGTGAACCCGCGCTCGACCGTGGCCACCCAGATTCATCAGGAAAAGAGCGAAACCTGGGTTCGCCCCGAGGCTTATCAGGCCGTAACCTACCTGCCCGACGCAATGGTTATTTTCTCGGACCGCACCGGCTGGAGCCACCTCTATCGCCTGGCCTATAACGGCAACGACCTGGGCGCGCTCACCTCGGGCGAGTTCGACGTTACGGGCTTTTTCGGCTACACGGCCGACGGCTCGTATTACTACCAGTCGACCTCGGCCGGCCCGATTAACCGCGTGATAACCAAGGTTAATCCCCGCAAAAAAACCAGCCAGGTCGTCACCCCTGCGGCCGGCTGGTCGGCCGCAACATTCGCCCCGGGCAATGAATACTATATTCTCTACCACTCGTCGGCCACCCAGCCGCCGGTGTTCACTCTGGTTTCAACCGCCAAGGATAAAACCTTGCGCACCCTTGAAGATAACGCCGCAGTTGCCGCCCGCTTCGCATCGGCTCCCAAGCGCGAGTTCTTCACCTTCAAGGCTCTGGGCCGCGAGTTCAACGCCTATCTGATCAAACCCGCCAACTTCGACCCCTCGCGCAAATATCCGGTGATTATGAACCAATACAGCGGCCCAGGCTCGCAGGAAGTTACCAACCGCTGGAGCATTGACTGGCCGCAATATTTTGCCGAGCAGGGCTATGTTATTGCCTGCGTCGACGGCCTCGGCACCGGCGGACGCGGCCGCGAATTCGAGCAGTGCGTCTACAAGAATCTCGGCTACTACGAAACCCAGAGCCAGGATGCGCTGCTGGCCTACCTTCAGGCGCAGCCCTGGGCCGACGCCAACCGCATCGGCATTTATGGCTGGAGCTTCGGCGGCTACGAATCGCTGATGGCTGCCTCGGGCGGCGCCCCGTATGCGGCCGCCGTGGCTGTTGCTCCGGTAACCTCCTGGCGCTACTACGACACTATCTACGCCGAGCGCTACATGTCAACCCCTCAGGCCAACGCCGAGGGCTACGACCGCTCCGCGCCCATCAACCGGGTGGCGAAAATGAACTGCCCGCTGCTGCTGATGCACGGCACCGCCGACGACAACGTTCACCTGTCGAACACCATGGAGCTGACCGCTCGCCTGATCGGCGCCAACCGCATGCCGCAGATGCTGCTCTTCCCCAACATGAACCATTCTATCAACGGTTGCAACACCCGCTCGGTGGTGTATGCCCGCATGCTGGAATTCTTCAATGCCAACCTCCGGAAATAAGCCTCTGATTGTAATTACCGGCCCGACGGCCTGCGGCAAAACGCGCCGCTCGGTGGAACTGGCCCGCGCCCTGAATCCGGCCGAAATAGTGTCGGCCGACTCGCGTCAGGTCTATCGCTCCATGGATCTCGGAACGGGCAAGGACCTTGATGAATACGGCTCTACGCTCTACCACCTCATCGACATCTGCCCGGCCGGCACGAAATATAACCTCTTTGAATATCTGCGCGACGCCAACAGCGCCATCGACGACATCGAGGCTCGCGGTGCGCGCCCGATAGTTTGCGGCGGCACGGGGCTCTACGTTGAATCGCTCGTTAACGGTCTGCGCCTGCCCCCGGTGCCCGAAAACCCGGAGCTGCGCGCTTCGCTCCGGGGGCTGGAACTGCCGGAGCTGACAGCCATGCTGGCCTCTATGAAGGCGCTCCATAACACCACCGACGTCGACACTCCAGCCCGCGCAATCCGCGCCATAGAAATCCAGACCTACTATGCCGCCCACCCCGAGGCAGCAACCGCCGCGCGCCCCAATCCGCGCCCGGCAGTGATTATCGGGCTGAACATTGAGCGCGACCTGCGCCGCCGGCACATAACCGAGCGTCTGCACCAGCGCCTCGACGCCGGCATGGTCAACGAAGTGCGCGCGCTGCTCGATTCGGGCATCAGCCCCGACGACCTTATATATTATGGTCTGGAATATAAGTTCCTTACGCTCTATGCAATCGGCCAACTTTCGTTCAACGAAATGACCTCCGGACTCGAAATCGCCATACACCAGTTTGCCAAACGCCAGATGACCTGGTTCCGCGGAATGGAACGCCGCGGCCACAAGATTCACTGGCTCGAATTCAACGACCCCGACTTTCTCGAAAAAGCTCTGACCATTATCGGATGAAACACTTTCTGCTCATTCTGCTGACCCTGGTTGGCGTGGCCACTGCCAACGCCATGCCCGACCTCGAATCGGAATTCGAATCGTTCGGCGCGGACGAAAGCGAGGACTCAATTCAGGTTCCGCTCCATGGCAACTGGGTGCAGCAACTCTGGCAAACCGGATTCCACATCAACGACCCGCGCATTCGCTATCCGCGTTTTCCAAAGTTCTGCCTCAAGGTCTATAACTGGGGCGACCGGGTGTTTAATTCCTACGACCCCAACTATGTTGTTTCGACCGGCAAGAACTGGAAAGTTACGGTCGACGCCGTCGGCTCCATGCAAAGCTACGGCTACCTGTTCAGCGGCCTGCCGGGCAGCCCCGAGGCCAACACCGTTACCATGCGCTCCAACATCGGTTATGACCTGGGCGTTCACATCAATTTTATGGCGGTGAGCGTGGGCTACACATGGAACATGAACAAGCTCACCAACTTCCACGATTCCCCGCGCTCAACCTTTTCATTCTCGTTCACCTGCGCGCGTTTCTCGGTTGAGCTGCTCAACCAAAAACTCGAAGGCAACACTTATCTGAGCCGCTTCAGTTCCTATAACGACGGCCGGCAGATCCACATCGACCTGCCTAACACCCGCCGCAACACTTTTTCAATCAACGGATTTTACTTTCTCAACCATAACCACTACTCGCAGGCCGCGGCCTACTGTTTTTCAAAATATCAGAAACGGAGCGCCGGCACCTGGCTGGTTGGCGCGCGCTATGCCAAGCAGTTCGTTCAGATCGACTTCACCGAACTGCCCTCTGAAGTGCTGGCCCACAAGCCCGAGGCCCTGCAACTGCTCAACCAGTTCAGCTTCCACAACATCGAGGCCCAGGGCGGCTATGCCTACAACGCCGTTATGCCTCATAACTGGCTCTTTAACATAACCGTTCTGCAGGGGCTCGGCTATCGCCGCTCCATTATCGAGCGCGACCGCAAGAACCTTTCCGAACAGATTGCGGCCTCAATCGACGGCCGCCTCGGCTTCACCTACAACCACCGAGCCTTTTTCGCCCACGCCGACATCAAAGCCAATCTCTCCTTCCTCTTCAACGCCGGCTACTCCTTCCTCATGTCCTCCCAGCAGGCCCAACTCCTCCTCGGCGTCCGCTTCTAATCCCGCAGGTTGCAAAAATGTGGGAAGTATCACATTTTTCCAACCACAAATGTGAGAAATATCACATTTTTCTAACATAAGGCTTCGTATTTCGGTTTCTTTTCGTATCTTTGCTCCCGATAAATAATCGAAAAACTATGGAAATTTTCAGAGAAATAACCGCAAAGTTAGAACAGTGGAGAACATCCGACGACCGGCGACCATTGATAATTCAGGGAGCGCGCCAGATTGGCAAGACCTGGATTATGAAGAGGTTCGGCGAAGAATATTACCAAAATACCGCCTACTTCAACTTTGAAGCCAGCCCCGAACTCCGAAATGAGTTTGCAACCACAAAAGACCCCGCCAGGATAATCAATATCCTCAGCCTATATTGCTCCTTCCCAATTATTGCTGAGAACACTCTCATCATTTTTGACGAAATTCAGGAATGCCCTGATGCACTTAACTCCCTGAAATACTTCAGCGAGGAAGCCCCGCAATATCACATCATGGCGGCGGGGTCCCTACTCGGCGTGGCAATCCACAACCACAGTGGCTTCCCGGTCGGAAAGGTCGATTTCCTGCATATGTATCCGATAACCTTTCGCGAGTACCTCCGGGCGATCGACAATAAAACAGTTGATTACATCGATAGCCTGAAATCTATCGGGCCATTACCGGCAATCATTACCGGGAGACTTTGGGAAGCATTTCGTCAATACGAAATATGCGGCGGGATGCCCAAGGCGGCTGTTGCGTCAATCGAGCGCAAAGGAAATGACGCAATAAGCAAAGAACTGGATGCGATTTTGACCTCATATCATTTCGATTTTTCAAAGCATACAACTGCCCCTGAATTTCCCAAAATAGCAGCCGTATGGCAATCAATGCCCTCACAGCTGGCAAAAGAAAACCGCAAGTTCATTTACAAGGTTGTGAAACCCGGTGCGCGTGCACGCGAGTATGAAGACGCAATTTCCTGGCTTCGCGAAGCCGGCCTGGTATACCAGATTTTTTCCATTACAAAACCGGGGCTTCCACTGAGCGCCTACGACGAACTGAACGCTTTCAAATTATATATGCTCGATACCGGCCTACTTCGGTCTTTGGCAAAACTGCCGCCCGAAATATTCACCGGAAATGAAACAGCAATTTATTCAGAATTTAAAGGAGCATTGACTGAAAACATTGTTGCGCAAGCTTTGGTTGCGCAAGCTTTCCAAATTCCCCGATACTGGACATCAAACGGCATTGCGGAGATTGATTTCGTGATTCAAACCGGGTTCAAAATTCTGCCGGTAGAAGTCAAAAGCTCGACCAATACGGCAGGGAAAAGCCTATCGGTCTATATTGGTAAATATCAACCGGAAACAGCCCTGATTTTCTCTGCCAAAGAACTATCCTTATCCCGGTCAGCCAACAATACCACAAAAATCCTGAACGTTCCACTCCCTCTGATTGACTGGCTTCCGCAATTTCTCAACCTCCTAAAATAATATAACAAGGTCGCGCCGGTGATTGGCGCGACCCTGTTTATTTTTGAAACAAAGGGGGGGAGGGTTATTTGTCGAGGTGTTCGTAGCGGAGGGTGGCGGTGCACTGGTCGCAGACTTCGGAGGGGCCGAAGTACTGGATGGGGCCGGGATACATGTAGGCGGTTTCCTTGGCCCAGGTGGCACGCTTGGCGGCGAAGCGCTGGAAGGGAGTGCCGTTGAGGTCAACGAGTGCCTTCTGGATAACGGGCTTCATTTCGCCGTGGCGACGCTCCATGTTCATCATCATGGTGATGGGTATGCCGCCGGCAATCCACTGAACCGAAGGAGCAACCAGATTGCGAACGGAGCTCATATAGCCGGTAACGCCTGCGTTGATGAGCATAGCGGCGTTGTAGCCGAGAGCGTAGCAATAGTCAGCGTCGAAGTTCGAGGGGTCGGCGCAGCGGCCTTCGTAGCCGAAGAAGTGATATTGAGTGGCGAATTTGCCGCTGTAGTTGCCGCGGGCCTTCATTTCGGCCAGGCGTTTGCCAACCATTTCGCCGAGGAGTTTTTCGGTTTCGATGAGCGATACCTGAACGTTGCCGTGGGGGTCGCGGTCGAGCGAGAGCTGACGGGCCACGCCGGCGGGCAGGGCTTCGTAGATTGCGGAGTTTGCGGGCGAGAGCTGGGCAATAATCCAGTTGCGCTGGTTTTCGTTGCCTTCAATGGCTGCGAATTCGTCGCCTTTGGCAGCGAGCAGGTCGTTGAGTTCGGCAATGAGGCTCTTCATTGCGGGAATGAACTCGATGAGGCCTTCGGGAATGAGCACGGTGCCGAAGTTGTTGCCGTTGGCGGCGCGGGCTGCAACGATGTCGGCAATGTAGTTAACAATGTCCTGAAGAGTCTGGTTCTTGGCCTCGACTTCTTCGGAAATGATGCAGACGTTGGGCTGAACCTGCAGGGCGCATTCCAGAGCGATGTGGCTGGCCGAGCGACCCATCAGTTTGATGAAGTGCCAGTATTTTTTAGCCGAGTTGCAGTCGCGCTGAATGTTGCCGATAACTTCCGAGTAAACCTTGGTTGCGGTGTCGAAGCCAAACGAGGTTTCGATCAGGTCGTTTTTCAGGTCGCCGTCGATGGTCTTGGGGCAGCCAATAACCTGAACGCCGGCGTTGATGGCCTTATAGTATTCGGCCAGAACGGCGGCATTTGTGTTGGAGTCGTCGCCGCCAATGATAACCAGAGCCTTGATGTCGAGCTGCTTGAGGATTTCCAGACCCTTGTCGAACTGCTCTTTCTTCTCGAGTTTGGTGCGTCCTGAGCCGATGATGTCGAAGCCGCCGGTGTTGCGATATTCGTCGATGATTTCAGAAGTCAGTTCAATATACTGGTGGTCAACGAAACCGCCGGGGCCCATGAGGAAGCCATAGAGTTTCGATTCCTTGTTGATTTTCTTTATGCCGTCAAAAAGGCCGCAGATAACGTTGTGGCCGCCGGGAGCCTGACCGCCGGAAAGGATAACGCCCACGTTAACGGGCTTGCCAACGGTGGGGTTGGTTTTTTCGAAGGTGAGTTCAGGAAGGCCATAGGTGTTGGGAAACAAAGCCTTGATTTCTTCCTGATTGGCTACGGACTGGGTGGGTTTACCCATTTTGGCTACAACGGCACCGGTGAGGGTCAGCGGGAGTTTAGGCTGATAAGTGGCGCGAGCCTGCTGCAATGCACTCTTTTTCATATGAAATGTGATAGAATTATTGGGTTAGTTTATTTAGGTGCAAATTTACAAAATAAATTTGTTATACCGAAATATCCACCTTATTTTTGAGCCACATTATTCGATGAATGATTTTTCGCGTAGAAAGTGTTTGAACTGAACGAAGTCGAAATTCGTTCGGAGTATATTGCCCTGCGGATCAACCAGCACCCCGTAGGGCACCGAGTTGAAGTTCACCAGCTCGCCGAGCATGTCGATTTCCATACGCGAAAGGCGCAGCGAAACATTATGGGGCATAAACTCGCCGGTGAATTTTTCCCAGCCGTCGGGCGACGTGCCGTTTTCGGAGCAGATGAACATTATTGCAAAATCGGGCGAGTCCTTATATTTTTCGCGTAAGTTGACCGAGCCCTGAATATCGGCCCGGCAGGGCGGGCAATACATTACCCAGAAATCAATGTAAAGATACTTGCCGCTGAAAGGCTCAACCAACTTTTTGAAATAGTCGGCAGCGGGCGAATGCTCAACCGCCACGCTCGGGCTCATGATTGCCGCAAATTGGTCCTCGAGGCGGGCGCGCAAGGTCGGGTCAGTAATGCCATAGCTGTTAAGATCGAGGGGGTCGCCACCCATAATTTTATCCAAATCGCGCAGAGCGACTGCATATTCCCAGATAACCGGCAGTTTTTCCAGGCCGAAGAACTCGCGCAGAAACGCAGGGTTTGTGGCCTCAATGGAGTCGCGGTTTGCAGTCAGCATATGGTCCCCGACTTTCAGCGATTTTCCGAGCTGCGCCGAGAATTCGTTGCGGATGCCGGCACGCTTTGCCGCGCCATAAAGCGCTTCGTTGAAAGCCACCAGTTCCTCGAAGCCAAGGTTGCTATATAGTGCTCGAACTCAATGTTCTGGCGGTCATAGTTGCGGATAACGCTATCCTTGAACTGTTGCGGCGAAACGCTTTCGTCAACGTCGAAGTCCAACGCCAGAACAACGTGGGAATCGGGCGCGGCGGCGAGTTCCGCGTTAACCTGTCCGAGCGAGCCGCCGAAGCGAACCGCGTGATCGATGTGGCGGTAGCCGGTGCGCGACAGTGCGTTATAATCAACTTCTATATCGAGGGTCTCGCCCGGTTCGAGATAAACTCCAACGGAGTTCATCGGATAGATTTTCAGCGACACCTTCTGCGCATTGGGCAGCCAGAAGGTGCGGCTGAAAGTGCCGTCGGCGTTAATCGGAATAACGCGCTTGCCCCCGCGGCAAACAAGAATATCATTGGCCTCAATAACCGCAGCAGTCACCGGCGAATCGGGCTCATAGCCGATAATTCGCCCGCTGATGGTAACAGAATCGGGCCGGAAAATATTTTTTGCAGGTCCGGAGGACGCGCTAAGGCCGCGGGCCGGTAACATCATAGTGGCCACCACAGCCAAAATCAAAAAAATCCGTTTCATGCCGCAACTATACAAAATAATTCCGAAAAATCACCCATCCACCTTGCAGGTATCAAAAATAATACCTAAATTTGCAGAAAACAAACAATCGCCATGCCTGAAATATTTAATCTCTTCGGATACAGCTTTTTCTTTTGGAGCAAAGAGCACGAACCCGTCCACGTCCACGTTGAAGGAGCAGACGGATATGCAACGTTCGACTGGGACGAAACAACCGGAACTTTCGTTGAACGAGAGTGTTATAACATCAAAGCCGGTGACTTACGAAAGATAAGAAAAGCCATAGCCGAAAGGAAGATCGAGATTTTTAATAAATGGAACGAACATTTTAATCAGTAACACCATGAAGATTACCCGAATTTGGTTTGAAAAAGACTATATTTACGGAGTAGATGAGTCCGGCAAGGAGTATCGCCAATCCTTACTTTGGTATCCGAATCTCAAAGGAGCAAACGATAATGAGCGTTCTAATTACAGATTTGGATTTCGAGGTATTCATTGGCGGGAACTGGATGAAGACATCAGCTTCGACAGCTTCACTTACGACGACGCAGAGCCAACACCCTTGCAGCGTTTTTTCCTCACGCACAAGGAAATTAAGATTTCAGAGTTCGCCAGACTAATCAATATTGATGCCACACTGCTCCGAAACTACATTAACGGCTTCAAAAAGCCATCGAAAGAACGGGAACAAATCATACTGTCGGGCATCCACAACTTGGCCAATCAGTATGCCGCAGTAACATTCTAATCCGCCTCTCATTACTCATTCCGGCTATTTTCAAGCATTTTCAACGGATATAACATCGCGACCACCGGGCACAATAGTGTCAGTGGTCGCAATTCTTTTTATCTATTTCTCGTCGGGAGCAATGCCCGGAGCGGTTCAGTCAGAATCGGAAAGCCAAAAAAGGTCATTGACAGACTTGCCGAAGTAGGCCGACAGTTTGAGGGCAAGCTCGGTGCTAAGGATATATTTGTTGTTTTCTATTGAGAAAATTGTTTGACGCGATACGCCGACAGCATCTGCAAGCTCCTGCTGCGAAATTCGACGGATTGCCCGCTCGACGCGAATATTATTATTCAGCATATTTCTTTATTTTTCGGTTAATGACCCAAAGGTTAAATTTAAGCGATACTATATAAATAATAGCATATAGAACCGGATTCGTAATAAGGGCTACCGGAAGATTGGTTCTCCATGAGAGGACGCCGGGAACGAAAAACATATAGTAAACATCAAAAATCCGACCAATAATAACTACGGCAAAAACCATTGCTACAACTATACACACCAGTCGGCTACGCAAGCAGCGAATATACTCGTCGTCGTTCTTTTCCTTGGAAAGACAAACAAGCATCATTCCGATATAAAACGGAATCCACATTACCATTGGATATAGATAAATAACATCCGGACTGTAAGCGTCACACAATATCAACACAACGTCGAGAATAATAGTTAAGACGATTAACCAACCGCCAACAACCTGCCATACATGAGGCAACAAAAAACTTTTGTTTAAGTCCATAATTGTAAATTTTAGATGAGTAATTGTAAAGTTTGTCGCAACAAAGTTACGTTATACTTTACATATTTGCAATAACTCATCAATAATTTACAATTCTTTAACATTTTATCCGCCTCTCAAAAGCAAAAGCAGCAGCGCAACGCGCTGCCAGAACGTAAGGGAAAGTTTCATAAATAGAACGGTGAGGTTAGTTGGCTATATTCGGGTGAGTTGAGCACCAGCTCGCGGCACCGAGCGGCAGCCGGGGCCGAGGCGGCAAAGGTCATCACCGCGCGCTTAGGCGGCGCCGTAGGTTTGGTTTTCAGGTCAATGGCCTCGGTCAGGGCGAGTCCGGCAAAAGCGGCTGCGCCTGTCCATTGCTCCCGGCGGTCGGCAGGCACGATTACGCACACCCGGCCTCCCGGAGCCAGCAAAGCGGCGGCGCGCCGCATAGATGCCTCGGGCGGCAGCGAAGAATCATGGCGTGCGGCGGCGCGTCGGCAGTCGGGTGTTTCAAGTCCGGGGCCGAAAAACGGTGGATTGGAAACGATGACATCAAACAGCCCTCCGGCAGCGTCGAAGTCAAGAAAATCGCAGCCGGCGCCGCGCTGCGCAAGCATCAGCCCGATGAGTCCGCAGCCACAGCCAACGTCGAGCACCCGCGGTGCCGTCGGGCCAGCACTCTGAGCGTAACGCCGTCGGTTCCCACGCGCATCGGCGATGCCTCGTGGGCCACACTGAACTGCTTGAAACGAAAAGACAGCAGCTTCATCAGAGAATATTCAAGACATAGTGAGGGGCATGATTCATGGCCAGAAATAAAAAAAGAATGAGTAACCAGAACCGAAGTTCTAATATACTCATTCTCCTCTCTCCTCGGCGGTATGGACGGGACTCGAACCCGCGACCCCCTGCGTGACAGGCAGGTATTCTAACCAGCTGAACTACCACACCGTGGTTTGTAAGGATTTTGTTGCTCTCGTTTGTTGGGCACCGTTGTGTCCCGATTGCGAGTGCAAAGTTAGGGAGGATTTTTGAACTGTGCAAATTTTTGAGCAAGAATTTTTAAAAATTTTTTACTCAAAATTTATAAATTACTGACGAACAGGGCGTTCACCCCACAATAATTTTGAGCGCAAAGTTTCGGCAAAATCATGGCGGGGATGCTGGGCCACGATTATGGGGAAGTCGGCGGCGCAGATGCTCACCCGGGTGTCGGCCGGCAGGGCGAGGCTGCGGCCGTCGATGCTGAGCATGAACTGGCTGGAGCGGGTGCGCACGGTGAACTCCAGCATCGCCGAGCCGGAAACGGCCAGCGGGCGCATGGCCAGCAGGTGGGGAGCCACGGGCGAGAGCAGCAGTGCGTCGACCGTGGGCGCCATTATCGGCCCTCCGACCGAAAGATTATAGCCGGTGGAGCCGGTCGGGGTGGCAACGATGAGGCCGTCGGCCTGATAGGTTGTGAGCGGCGAGCCATTAACGGTGGTTTCAACGGAAATCATCGAAGCCGAGTCGTTTTTGAGCATGGCAACATCGTTGAGCGCGTAGGGCCAGAAGTCGGATTTGACCTCGGCGTCGACGCTAACCTTGAGCAGCTTGCGGGGCTGGAGAATCAACCGGCCGAGCAATTCGCGGTCGGCCGAGAGGAAGTCGTCGAGGGTGAAGTCGGTTAGAAAACCGAGGTGGCCGGCGTTCACACCTAATATAGGCACACGCGAAGGACCCACCCATTGGGCTGCACGCAGAAACGAGCCGTCGCCGCCGAGCGAAATGGCCAGGTCGGCCTCGAAGGCGGTGCCGCGGTCGAGCGGACGCACCGTTGGCGGCAGGGCCTGCAAGCCCGAAAGGAGTTCAAACAGCGGGCGCGAAATCAGCAAGTCGCCGTCGGTCAGCTTCATCAGGTGGTTCCATATGGAGTTGAACACCCCGTCGGGGAGCATCAACACTTTTCGGCGCGAGCCGTGGAGAAAAATGCGCATATTCTTTTGGTCGGAGGGTCTAAATTTCTAAAATTCTGAGCAGTTGGTCGGCGCGATCGCGCAGCATTTCGTCGGCGGGGTCGGCGGAGTCCGGCGAGCCGTCGTGGTCGAGCACCTCGAAGCCATAGCGCTCCAGCGAGCGGGCTGCGGCAGCGGGGTTGCGGTGGTTGGTGCGCAGCTCAACGGTCAGGCGCCCGTCGTCGAGGCGGCGCTCGGTAACGTTGAGGTTCACCAGGTGGGCGTTGGTGTCCTCAATGGCGCGGGCAATGGCCGACGCGCTGAAGTCGCCGGGGTGGCAGGCCACAACGAGCCGCGAAGCCTCGTCCATCGGGGGCATCAGGTAGGAGCCGCCGGGCTCCCGGGTCAACAAAAAATCATTTACCGGGTTCAATATTTTTTCCTTTCTGAAATAATTTCGTAAATTTGTGGTGCCTTTTGGGGCCGAAAAAGCCGGCCATGGAATCCAATCGGTAATGCAAAGATACAAAAATATCGGATAAAAACCAAATGACACAGCTCAGCGTAAACATAAATAAAATCGCAACACTGCGCAACGCGCGCGGCGAGAACCGCCCCAACCTGCTCGAAACAGCATTGGATATAGAGCGCTTCGGCGCCCAGGGCATAACGGTTCACCCGCGCCCCGACGAGCGCCACATCAAGCGCTCCGACGTTCTAACCCTGCGCCCGGCGCTCCACACCGAGTTCAACATCGAGGGCTACCCGTCGAAGCAGTTCATGGACTTAGTTGTCAGGGTCAAGCCCTCGCAGGTCACCCTGGTGCCCGACGCGCCCGATGCCATCACATCGTCGGCCGGCTGGGACGTTGAGGCCAACATGGAGTTCCTCAGCGAAATAGTCGACACCCTGCGCGAAGCCGGCATCCGCTCCAGCATTTTCATCGACCCCGACCCGGCGCAGGTCATTGCCGCCGCCAAAGCCGGAGCCGACCGCGTTGAGCTCTACACCAAACCCTATGCCGACCGCTATCCGACCAACCCCGAAGCGGCCGTGGCCCCCTACGTCGAGGCCTCGCGCCAGGCGCGCAAATCGGGTCTGGGCGTCAACGCCGGCCACGATCTGAGCCTCGAAAACCTCGGTTTCTTCGCCGAACGCGTTCCGTTTCTCAACGAAGTGTCGATCGGCCACGCGCTGATTTGCGACGCCCTCTATCTCGGCCTCGAGGAAACCATTAAACGCTACCGTCAACTCCTTAAATAACCCCCTATCGCACATTATTTCCATGGAAGAACTTTCGCTCTGGTCGCTCTGCCTTCAAGGCGGCTTCATCATGATTCCCCTGGCTCTGCTGGCCCTTATCTGCATTTATATTTTCATTGAGCGCCTCATTGTTGTTAACCGCGCCAACAAGCAGGACCCCACCTTTATGAAGCGCATCAACGACTATATTCACGAAGGCGAAATCGAAAGCGCCCTCAATCTCTGCAAAAGCACCCCCAACGCCTATTCCGCTCTGATTGCCAAAGGCATCAGCCGCATCGGCCGCCCCATGCAGGACGTTTTGGTAACCATCGAAAACATGGGCAACATTGAAATCGCCCGCCTGGGCAAGGGTCTGCCCTGGCTCGCCACCACCGCCGCCGGCGCCCCGATGCTCGGCTTCCTCGGAACGGTTATCGGCATGGTCGAAGCCTTCCACGCCATGGCAACCGCCGGCTCCGCCGCCACTCTGGCCACTTTTGCCGACGGCATCTACACGGCGCTGGTAACCACAGTTGCCGGCCTGGTCGTTGGCGTTGCCGCCCTGTTTGCCTATAACTACCTGGTTGCGCGCATCAATTCCGTGATGACCCTCCTTGAGGGCAAAACCATGGAATTCATGGATATGCTCAACGAACCCGCATAAGAGAGACTGCGCCATGGCCCTGAAACGACAATTCGACATGTCGGCCACCTTTTCAATGGCCTCGATGACCGACGTTATCTTTCTGCTGCTCATTTTCTTTATGGTGACCAGCACATTCGTGTTTCCCAACGCCCTGGAGGTCAATCTGCCCGAAAGCGCCGCCCAAACGACCCTGAAGCCCTCGGCCCGCATCTATCTCAACGCCCAAGGCCAGACGGCAACCATGTATGGCGAAGGAGCCGACTGGCAGATGCTCGATTCAATCAGCACTGTTGACCAGCTCAAAGCCTTCTTTGCCATTGTGCGCCAGCAGGAAACCGAAGAGAATCCCACCTCGTTCGTGGCGCTCTATGCCGACCGCGAGGTTCCCTATGGCCGGGTGGTTGAAATGCTCAACGCCGGCGCCGAAAACAATGTGCGCATAGTTCTTGCAACCGCCGCTCCTGCCAATGAATAAAGACCGCTACATAGCCTTAGGGCTGACGCTGCTTTTGGCGCTGCTGATTTTCTGCGGACTGGTCTACACGGTCATTCCGCCGGCATCGGCGCTGCTGCCCAAGGCGGCCGACGCCGAGGAGCAGGAGGTGTTTTTTGCCGACATCGACTACGAGCAGATTCTCTCCGACCCCACTCCGCAGGTCGACGGCAACGCCGCCTCGGCAGCCTCGGGCAGCGACGGCGGCCTCGACGCAGTCGACTCCGGCACGGGCGAATCAGTGCCCGACCCGGTTGCCACGCCCGACCCCCAGCCCGACAATTCGCAGATTGCCAAGCCCGAGGAGAAAAAGCCCCCGGGGCCGACCCAGGAGGAAATCGAAGAGCAGAAGCGCGCGGCAATCCGCGCCAAATTCGGCAAAGCCACCGGCCTGCAGGCCTCCGACAACCAGGCCTCCGGAAGCGCCGAGTCGGGCAACGCCTCGACCGGCAACAATCCGACCTCGACCGGCCTCGGCCTGGACGGCCGCAAGCTGCAGAACCGCCCCGACCCGGGAGTCAAGAACGCCCAGGGCAAAGTTTGGGTGAGGGTCACCGTTAACTCGCAGGGCATAGTGACCAAAGCCGAATTCGTGCGCTCAAGCGGCAGCTTCGGCACCCGCGAAAAAGAAGTGCGCGACGCTTGCCTTGCCGCCTCCCGGCAGCTGCGCTACTCGGCCGACCCCAAGCATCCCTCGCAGAGCGGAACAATCTGCTGGAACATTAAATAAACCTCAACAGCTATGGCGCCCGCACTGATAACCGATCCGACCCTGATTTTCTTTGTCGTGCTGGCCATTATTCTGCTCGCGCCGCTACTGCTCAACCGCCTGAAAATACCCCACATCATCGGCATGATTGTTGCCGGGGTGGCGGTTGGCCCCTATGGCTTCCACCTGCTCGACGACGACGCATCGTTTAAAATTTTCGGCCAGGTCGGACTGCTCTACCTGATGTTTCTGGCGGCCATAGAGATTGACCTCTACCATTTGCAGCGCAATCTGAAGCGAGGAGCCGTTTTCGGACTGCTAACCTTTTTGGTACCGCTGCTTTTAGGCTATTTCTCAGCCGTTTACTTCTTTAATAGCGACGTTGTCACCGCCCTGCTGCTGGCGTCGATGTATGCGTCGCACACCCTGATCAGCTATCCGGTCGTTGTGCGCTTCGACATAACCAAAGCCCCGGCCGTGCTCATAGCCATTGTCGGCACGATTATTGCCGTTATCGGCGCGCTGCTAACCCTGGCAACGGCTGTCAACGTTCACCAGACCGGCTATTTCTCGCTGCTGCAAATTGGTTTCCTGCTGCTGAAATTAGCGGTTTTCTGCGGCGGCATAACGTTCGTTTACCGCAAGTTGGTGCGCCGCTTCATGCGGCTCCACACCGACCGCGTAACGCAGTTCGTGTTCATTCTGGCGCTGGTCTTTCTGGCTGCGTGGGTAGCCAAGGCCATAGGGCTGGAGGGCGTTTTGGGCGCATTCTTTGCCGGGCTGGTGCTGAACCGCTTCGTTCCCAACACTTCGCCGCTGATGTCGCGCCTGGAGTTTGTTGGCAACGCTCTGTTCATTCCCTACTTTCTGATTGGAGTCGGAATGATGATCGATGTGCGCGTCATTGCGTCGGCCGACACCTTACGCCTGGCCGCCATAATGCTCGGAGTGGCGCTCGTTGGCAAATGGGTGCCCGCGTTCCTCACTGCCAAAATCTACAAGCTGGGCCGCGATTCGTCGCAGGTTCTGTTCGGCCTGACAACCGCCCACACCGCAGTTGCCCTCGCCGTGGTTTCAACCGGCTACAGCTTCGGGCTGCTCGACTCCACGATGCTCAACGCAACGGTGTTGATGATTCTGATAACCTGCGCCATAGCCCCCATGGCCACCTCGGGCGCCGCCGGCCGCATACGCATCAAAATGCTTGAGGACACGCCGGAGCCCGACATTGTGCGCGCCGACAACACCCTGGTGCCGGTCGATAACCCGCTGACCGCGCTGTCGCTCATGGAGGTTGCGCTGCTCATCCACCCCTCGGAGCGCCCCGAAGGGCAGCTAATGGCCGTTCATGTGCGCACGTCGAACTCCGCGTCGGCCCGCGCAAACAGCGACGCGTCGCTCAAGCTGGCGCGCGAGGCCTCGGCAACGGTCGACCTGCCCGTAACCACCATTGAGCGCTTCGACTCCAACATTGCCGCCGGGCTGATCAACACCATCAACGAGCGCGACGTTAACTGCGTGGTTGTGGGGCTGCATCGCCGCGCCTCGCTGGTCGACACTCTCTATGGCTCCAAAATGGAGCATATTCTTGAATCAACCAACCGGATGATTCTGATTTGCAGGCTGTTTAACCCGGTCAACACGCTGCGCCGGCTGGTGGTCTACGTGCCGCCAAAAGCCGAGTTCGAAAGCGGCTTCCGCAGCTGGGTAACCGCCTTGGGGCGCCTGGCCTCGAAGCTCGGCTGCCGGGCAATTTTCCTTTGCCAGCCTGCGGTTTCGCGCCTGATTGCCGGAGTTTTGAAGCGCGAGCGCATTGATTTGCGCCTGGAGTTCAGAGTTGTGGAGCAGTGGGATGACTTCGTGCCGATGGCCAACCGCATTGCCGACGATGACCTGCTGGTTGTTGTTTCCTCGCGCCCCGGCGCAATATCCTATTCGGCCGACATAAAGGTTATGGACAACTTCCTGCAAAAATATTTCACCCAGGCCAACCTGATTATTCTCTTTCCCGAGCAGACCGGCAAACACGAAGACGCCATGACGTTTATCGACCCCATCGGCTCCGAGCCCATAACCACTCCCGCGCTGCCGCGACGGTTGGCCGCCCTGTTCCGCCCTAAAACCCGCAAACGCCTATGATTTCACTCAATCTCGAAGATATTCAGCCGGTTCGCGTCAATCTGATGCCGCTGACCCTTACGCGCCCCGTCGGCGCGCTCCTTGCCGGCATCAACGACACCATTGCCGAGCGCTGGCAGCGCCTATTGCCGGGCGCGCAGGTGGGCTTTTTGACGGAGCCCTACCTGGCCGCGAAGTTCCCGGCAGTGGAGTCGGACCTTACAGTGGCCGGCCATGTGCTGCCCACCGCCGACCTGGCCCGGGCGGTTGCCGCGCTGCAGCCGGGCGAGTACCTTTCGGGCGCCGACGGCGAAGTGATTGCCCGGCGCGGCGAGCCGCAGGTTGAGCGCGGTCATTTCGAGCCGGCGGCCTATCGCCGTTTGCCCGACCTGTTCCTGCAATCCAAAGAGCTGATTACCCGCGACTTCGAACTGATAACCGCAGGCCGCGAGTCGCAGCCGTTGCCGGCTTCGTCGACCCTTATCGGCCCGGCCGACCGCCTTTTCATCGAGCCGGGCGCGCAGGTCGAAGGAGTGATTATCAACACTCTGGGCGGCCCGGTTTACATCGGCGAGCGCGCCGACGTGCAGGAGGCGGTTGTTCTGCGCGGTCCGATTTCAATTGGCCGCGACTGCCGCATACGCGCCGGAGCGCGACTGCTGCCCGGGGTTAACCTCGGCCCGGTCAACCGCGTTGGCGGCGAAGTGGGCAACTCGGTGTTTTTGGGCTATTCCAACAAGCAGCACGACGGCTACCTTGGCGACGCCGTTATCGGCGAGTGGGTCAACATCGGCGGCGGAACGGTGAGCTCCAACCTTAAGAATAACTATGCGGAAATCCGCTTGTGGAACTACGGTTCGCGCCGCTTTGAGCGCACCGGCCTGACCTTTTGCGGCCTGATTATGGCCGACCATTCCAAGTGCGCAATCCTGACGGCGTTCAACACCGCAACGGTTGTTGGCGTCGGGTGCAACATTCACGGCTTCGGCTATCCGCGACCCTTCGTGGCCTCCTTTACCGACGGCGGCCTGCAAACCACCGGACGCACGCCGCTGAAGCTGGTTCTGCAGGTGGCAAAAATCGCAATGAGTCATCGCGGCGTTGAAATGACCGCCGCCGATGCCGACATTTTAACCCATTTATACTCCCTCCAAGATGCTTGACTACATTTCCGGCGCCCTGGCCCGCGTGGCGCCCACCGAAGCGGTTGTTGAAGCCGGCGGCCTGGGCTATCTCGTCAATATTTCGGTCAACACCTATTCGGCCATTTCCAAGCTGCGCGAGGTCAAGCTGCTGCTCCACGAAATCTATCGCGAGGACGCCCACGACCTCTATGGCTTCCACACCGCCGAGGAGCGCGCGCAGTTCCGCCTGCTCATCGGGGTCAGCGGCGTGGGGCCGAACACCGCCCGCATCATCCTTTCGTCGCTCACCCCGGCCCAGCTCCAAATGGCAATCACCGCCGGCGATGCCGATAAGCTCAAGGCGGTTAAAGGCATAGGCCTGAAAACCGCCCAGCGCATAATAGTTGACCTCAAAGATAAAATCCACGCCGCCGAACTGGCCGCCCTGGCCGGCGACGCCGAAGCCGCTGCCATTGCCCCGGGCAATCCCGCCGCCCGCGAGGAAGCGCTGGCCGCCCTGCTGATGCTCGGCTACCAGAAGGCGGCCGCCCAGAAGGCTCTGGCCAAGGTGTTCACCACCGAGCCGGCGGCCACCGTCGAAGCCGCAATCAAGCGCGCCCTGACTCTCCTCTGATTTATTAACCTCCTTAAATTCTGACCAATCGTGCTTTTCACTCCCGCAAAAATCGGCCCCGTTGAACTCCGCAACCGAACAATCCGCTCCGCCGCCTTCGAAGGTATGGCCGACGGCAACAGCCCCACGCAAATGCTTCGCGACTACCACGTTTCGGTTGCACGCGGCGGCGTTGGCATGACCACCCTGGCCTATGCGTCGGTCTGCCCCTCGGGCCTGTCGTTTAAGTCGCAGCTGCTCATGCGCGCCGAAATAGTGCCCGACCTGCGGGCAATTACCGATGATATTCACTCCGCCGGCGCCAAGGCCTCCGTGCAGCTCGGCCATTGCGGCAACATGAGCCACCGCAAAACCGCCGGCCAGATTCCCTTAGGTGCGTCGACCGGCTTCAACCTCTATTCGCCCACTCTGGTGCGCGGAATGCGCAAGGACGAGCTCGCTCCCATGGCCCGGAATTTCGGCAACGCCGTTCGCCTGGCCATTGATTCGGGCTTTGACTGCGTTGAAATCCACGCCGGCCACGGCTATTTGATTTCGCAGTTCCTTTCGCCCTACACCAACCACCGTCGCGACGAATTCGGCGGCTCGCTGGATAACCGCATGAAGTTCATGCGCATGTGTATGGAAGAGGTGATGAAGGCGGCCAACGGCCAGGTTGGCGTGCTGGTCAAGACCAACATGCGCGACGGCTTCCGCGGCGGCCTGGAAATCGACGACTGCATCACCGTTGCCCGCGAGTTGGAGCAGTTAGGCGCCGACGCGCTGGTGCTGTCGGGCGGCTTCGTTAGCCGCGCGCCGATGTATGTTATGCGCGGCCCGATGCCGATAAAGTCCATGACCTACTATATGCACCCGTGGTGGCTGAAATGGGGCGTTAAAATGTTCGGCAAGATGATGATTCCGACCGTTCCCTACTCCGAAACCTACTTTCTCGACGATGCCCGCCGGTTCCGCCGCGAGCTGAAGTTGCCGCTGGTCTACGTTGGCGGCTGCTCCACGCGCGAGGGCATTGACCGCGTTCTGGGCGAGGGCTTCGAGTTCGTTCAGATGGGACGCGCGCTGTTGCGTCAGCCCGACTTCGTCAACCGCCTGGCCGCCGGCGAAAAGGCTGCCGGGTGCGACCACGTCAACTACTGCATAGCCCGCATGTATTCGCGCGAAATGGCGTGCCACCACTGCTGCGGCGACCTGCCCAAATCGCTTGAGCGCGAACTCGACAAACTGAAACTCAAAGCCGCCAAGCAGTCGTGAACGTTGCTCTCGTAACCGGCGGCGCCTCCGGCATAGGCGCCGAATTCGTCGGCCAGCTGCGCGCGGCCGGCTGGAAGGTCTATTCGGTCGACCGCACCCCGCAACCGGCCGATCCGCTGGCCATTACGCTCGACCTGACCGATGCCGACGCCACCGAGCGCCTGTTTGAGCAGCTGCCCGAACTGCCCGACCTCTGGATCAACAACGCCGGCATTTTCGACTTCTGCGCGGTGACCGACCTGTCGCCCCGGCGCATCGACCTCTATATGGACCTGCACATGCGCTCGCTGACCCACCTCTGCCGCGAGGCCGCGCGGCGAATGGTCGAGCGCGGCTCGGGAAGGATTCTCAACATGTCGTCGATGAGCTGCTGGATGCCGATGCCGGGCATTGCGCTCTATTCGGCAACGAAAGCCTATATCCGCGTGTTCTCGCGCGCGCTGCGCCTGGAGCTGCGCAACACCGGGGTGAGCGTCACCGTTGCGTGCCCCGGCGGCATCGACACCACCCTGTTCGGCCTGCCCATGAACCTGCGCAAGCTGGCCCTGCGCCTGGGCGCAACGCAGTCGCCCCAAACTTTCGTAAGGCGCGTTTTGCGGCGCACCCTGCGCGGACGCAAGCAGTATATCAACGGCCCGCTTAACCGCCTGGCAATAGTGTTGATAGGCATTCTGCCCGAACGGCTGCGCTATCAGGTCAAGCCGCTGCTGCTCGACAAAATCAACAAGAACCGCTGAGACTTCATGAAAAAACTCTTTCCGCTCCTGATTGCCCTGCTGACTCTGCTGCCGCAGGCTGCCGTGGCCGACATTCTGCGCCCCGATTCGGTCACGATCAAGGGCCGCATTGTCGGCTACGAACCCGACTCCATTGTCAACGCGCTGACAATCGGAACCGAAGATATTCTTTTCAGCAATAGCGGCAAGCGCGTCATTCCGATTAACGCCGACGGCACTTTCAGCCGCACTTTCCGGCTGACCAACGCGCAGACCGTGTCGGCCAAAATTTATCCGAACAGTCTGTTTTTCCCCTATCTCGAGCCGGGCGAAACGCTTGAAATCGAAATCGACAACAACGCGCTGCCGCGCAATGCGTTCCCCTTCCGCAACATTGAAAAAGAGATTCGCTACGGCGGCTCGCTCGGCCAGCTGAACATTGAGCTGGCCGGCGCGCCAGATTTCGACCAGATTATTGCGCTGGACGCCGACGTTGACGAGCGCGTGTCGCCCCAGCAGTTCAAAGACAGCGTTATCCGCAACTTCGACCGCCAGAATCTCGCGATTGAGCGCTACGTTGCAACCCTTCCGGCCAACAGCAAGGCTCCGGCGATTTTGCGCGGCTACGCGCTGGCCGACGCCGTTGGCTCGCTGCTGCAATATTCGCTGTTCAACCACACCCACAAGGCTTTGCCGCTGGAATATTATCGCGACTTCATAGGCGCGCTGCTCCATTGCGACTCAACGATTCTGGTCGACCAAAACGCTCATTCGCTGCTGTCTGACCTGGCCAATTCGCCGCTGCTTCCGAGCAACCGCTTCGACGTGAGCCTGGCCGAGCTGCAGCAGGCCATCGACCTCATTCAGAGCAACGGCGGGAAGTTCACGCCCGAGGAACTGAAGCAAATCTACCTGAGCATCGACACGATTGGCGGCGAGCAGGTTCAGCATATTTCAAGGCTCGAGGCACCGTTCTTTATCGACGCTCTGACCAAGGCCGCAAAGCGCGCCGGAGTCTACGATGAGTACCTTCAACGGCGCGGGCCGTCGCTCGACTTCGAACACCGCATGCTGGCGGAAGTCCACGACTCGCTGATAACCCGCAACCCGGCATTTCTGCGCGAATTCTTCGGGCTGGAGAAACTGCCGGTCATATGGGAATATTCAGTCGCCGCCAACCGCTTCGAGGAAATCATGGGCGGCGACACGCTCCGCCTCGACTCCTTCGGCATCACCGACCCCACCCTGCGCGCCCGACTCGAAGCCGACCATGCCGCCCTGATGAGCAACTCCCCGGTGGCCGAAAACGATTCGCCCGCCATGGCCTACTTCCGGCAGCTCGTCGAGCCATTCCGCGGCAAATATCTCTACATCGACTTCTGGGAAATGTATTGCCCGCCCTGCCGCGCCGAAATCCAGACCTCGGTCGACTTCCGCGAGCAATATAAGGACTCGCCCGACTTCGCCCTTATGTTCATCTGCTCCGAAAACGGCACCCCGCCCGACGGCTTCGAAAAATACACGCGCGACTATCTGACCGCCAACACTTCGCTGCGCCTGTCGCGCGTGCAGATCGACCTGCTCGCCGAGCTGCTCAACTTCGACTCAGTGCCCTTTGGCGTTATCGTCGACCCCGCGGGTAACATTCTCCGGACCAACAGCGCCCTGTTTGAATTTAAACTTTTTCTCCAAAGACACTCCCTGCTCGAGCAGCCCCACTGACCGAAAGGCGAAAAAAGTTGGAGCGATATTTTATTGTGTGAGAAATTTTTCGTACCTTTGCCGCGCCATTACGAAGCGAAGGGAACTTACCAGCCCGTCAATTCAACCAACCAACAACGCATAATTAACTGACCATCAATATGAAGAAAGACCTCCATCCCGCTAACTACCGCGAAGTAGCTTTCAAGGACATGTCGAACGAAGAAGTGTTCATCACCCGTTCCACCGTTGCCGCTAAGGAAACCATCACCATCGACGGCGTTGAATACCCCCTGGTAAAACTCGAAATCACCTCGAGCTCCCACCCCTTCTTCACCGGCAAGCAGAAGCTGGTTGACACCGCAGGCCGCGTTGATAAGTTCATGAGCCGCTACGGCAACCGCACCAAAAAGAACTAATCTTTTCCGCAACGTCAAAAAAACGCTTTTGAGGCGAGACGCAGTCGTTTGACCGGCCGCATCTCGCCTTAATCATTTCCCCTATGGAGCCCTTTCGATTCAAGCAGTTTGCCGTTTGCCACGAAGCCTCGCCCATGCGCGTCGGAACCGACGGCGTTCTGCTCGGCGTGCTCGCCCCCGCCGCCGGGCGGGTGCTCGACGTTGGCTGCGGCTGCGGCCTGATCGGGCTGATGCTGGCGCAGCGCGGCGCCGAGCGGGTAACGATGATCGACGTTGACTCCCCCGCCGCCGCCGAAGCCATGGCCAACGCTCAGGCCTGCCCCTGGGCCGACCGCATCAGCGTTGCCCGGGCCGACTTCCTTGCTTTCGAAACCGCCGAGCGCTTCGACTCCATAGTTTCCAATCCGCCATTTTTCGGCGCCGGCCTCGCCGCCCCCGACCAACGCCGCGCCGCAGCGCGCCTCGACTCCGCCCTGCCCCCCGAAGGCTTCATGCGCCGCGCCGCCGCCCTGCTCGCCCCCGGCGGCTCGGTCAGCGTCATAGTGCCCGCCGACCGCTGTGCGGCCTGGCTCGCCGCGGCCGCCTTTGCCGGCCTGCATCCCGCCCGGATTATCGAAATCAAAACCAAAGCCACGGCGCAGCCCAAGCGCATGGTGCTCACTGTCAGCGCCGACTTGGCAGCCGCTCCCGAGCGGAGCCTGCTGCTGCTCAACTCCCCCGAATTCAAACTGCTAACCCAACCGTTCTACCTATGAAACTCTCGCTCAGCTTCAGCCAGCGCCTGTTGCTGCTGTTCAGCCTGTTCATTCTCGGTGTGATGCTCACCGGCGGCATCGGCTACCTGCTCGGCCGCCTTTCGTCGAACACCCTGGCCATAGGGCGCATAACCATCGTTGCGCAAGACCTCTTTGCCTTCACCCTCCCGGCAATCATAACGGCCCTGCTGCTCACCCGCCTGCCCGCCGACTTCCTGCGCCTGCGCAGCCTGCCCAGCGGTCGCCAGCTGCTGCTCTACCTGGGCGCGACGCTGGTTCTGCAGCCCATTGTTGAGGGCATCAACAAACTCTGCGAAATGCTTCCGTGGCCTCAGTCGGTTCTCGACATCGAGCAAGCCGCCCAAAACGAAATCCTCGGAATTATCGGCACCGTTTCGCCGCTCAACGTGATTATCAGCCTGCTGATCATTGCCCTGCTTACCGGCCTGGCCGAAGAACTCTTTTTTCGCGGCGCCCTGCAGGGCATCATGCAGTCGCGCCCCATGTCGGCCCACCTGGCCATCTGGCTCACCGCGCTGATTTTCGCCCTGATGCACGGCCAGTTGGTCGGTTTGCTTCCGCGCACCCTGCTCGGCGCCTTTTTCGGCTACGCCACAGTGCGCACCGGCTCCCTCTGGACCGCCGTTGCCTGCCATACCCTCAACAACGCCCTCGCCCTCACCTTCATCCTAATTTAACAAGATTTAACTCATCGGGGGGGGTAATTCTTAAAATTTGTGTAAATTTGCGGAAATTTTCTATTTCGCAAATTTCCACAAATGAATTCACTACTGAAAAGTGCGGTTTCCTCACTGCTGCTGATTGGCTGCGCCTCGATTTCCACGGCGGAAATCAAGATTGACAAGGTGCTGACCTATGAGCAGCCCGTGGCCCCGCAAGCGATTGATAACTACCGTTTTTCGACATACTACTCCAACAACAAGACCGCCTATAACCTGCGCGGGTTCGACATCAGTTCGCCCGGCGGCAAAATCCTCGCCCTCAAGGTCAATCCCGCCGGCTACTCCTACGCCCTGCTGACCGAAAAGAACAAAAAGACCGCCAAAGTGTGGGTCTACCCGATCAACGGCGGCAAAGACGACAAGCGCGAAGTTGCCGGGCTGCTCATGCCCTCGGCCATAGCCTACACCCCCGACAGCCGCAAGCTGCTCATTGCCGACAACGGAGCCATTGGCGCCTACGACTCCAAAACGCTGCTGCCCCTGAATGAACGAATCACCCTCGGCGGCCGCCCCACCGAGCTCATTGTCAGCCCCAACGCCTACTTCGTGGTGGCCGTTATGCCCGACCGCATCGAGGTTATCAACCTTTCGACCGGCCTGCAGCGCGCATCGATTGCCGCCGCCGAAGGGAGCTCGGTGGCCTTCACCGAAACCGGCTCGATGATGGGCGTTCTCTCGCCCGACGGCACCCTGACCGTTTATAGCACCGCCGACTTCAAGCCAACGCAAACCATCGATAACTTGGGCAAAGCCGCGTCGCTCTTTTTCTACCCCGACGAGAACTATGCCGGCATGGTTTCCAACGGCAACCGCATTCAGTTCGTGAACCTGTTCGACAAGGGCGACCGACCGGTCGTTTACGACTCCGGCATCAGCTCCGCGCGCTTCGTTCGCGACGGCCGCGATAACCTCTACCTCACCTCCGCCACCGACAAAGCCATTAAATACCGCATGGTCAGCGGATTTTCGCCCAACTACTCCTACCTGCTCGGCCGCATGATCGAAGAGCGCATGAACGACTGGATGAAGATGCGCCCCGGCGAAACCGAACTCGAGTACCGCGAGCGTGTCAACGAAGAGAGCATTCGCCGCCAGCGCGAAATTTTTGCCAACGAGGCGGCAACCGAGCTGGCGCTCACCGCCGGCCTCGGCGCCTTTGGCGAAGCGATTCTCGGCCGCTACAATCCCGAAAACGGCACCCTGGTAATCTCCCTTCCCGGAGTGCCCGACATATACCTGACCGTTCCGCCCGAAGATATGGCCGGTTTCGGCGACGGCAACAACCTGCAGTTCTCCAACCCGGTCTATGCCGTTACGCCCGAAAACAGCTTCGAACTCATCTACGTTTCCGTTTTCAACCCCACCAACGGCAAAACCTACGTTTTCGACAACCTGGAGCACCGCAATCTCGACTTCCTTGGCCTGTCGGACGGATTCGTGTCGCTGGACCTGATCATGCAGTCCTCGCGCGAGGATATGGTTCTGAAAGACATCAAAGACAGAATCATGGAGGAGGCTATCAAGAACAAACTGCTCTCGGACTACACCACGATCAACGTTGACTCCCACATCGAGCAGGCAGTCAGCCCCTCGGGCGAGCGCATACGCAACTACCACGTTGACTTTGCCTATCAGGTTGATCCCGAAGGCTCCGCCACCGAAGACTTTGCGCCCGGCAAATATAAAACGCCCGACTCCAACGCCGCAATGTCGATGCTGAAAATCATCCGCCAGGCCTTTTCGAGCGAGTTCGGCGCCTACATAGTGCCGGGCAAGCAGCTGATTGTCAGAATCACCGGCAGCGCCGACGCCCTGCCCATTACCGGCAAGCTGGCCTACGACGGCACCTATGGCGACTTCACCGACGAACCCTGCAACCTCAACGGCTCGCTGGCAACCCTGACCGTCACCCCCGCATCCGGAATGACCACCAACGAGCAGCTTGCCTTTATGCGCGCCTGCGGCATGCGCAACGAAATCGAGTCGGCCATACCCGAGCTGAAAGATATGAACCTGACGTATGACTACAACATCGAAGTGTCCGGCGAAAAAGGCGGTCAGTTCCGCCGCATAAGCGTTTCGCTGGTGTTTGTCGACGCCTTCTAACCCCCTGAGCTCACGATGAATATCCACCTCCGCCTGCTAACCGTCCTGCTGTTCTGGTTGCCCCTGTCGGCATCACTCAGCGCCCAAATGGCCGCCGACCCCGCCGCCGAGCTCGAAGCCTTTCGCCGCGGCGCATCAAACGGCGCTCCCGGCGCCGCCGCCTATCAGTCACTCTATCGCGCCTTCGAAGGCTACATGCACGAAATCGACCAGGCCCCGCCCCGCTCCGAAAAGGAGCAGGAGTGCCGCCAGGCGCTGATCGAAATCTATCCGCGCCTGGCCGACGCTGCATATTACTATGCCGGGCTCAACGACAAGGAAATGGTGCTGAAATTCGCCTGCGCGTTCGTTGACGTTTCGCTCACTCCCCAACTCGACAACGCCGGCCTGCAGCAGAACGCCCAATATCCCACTCTGGCCAGCC
The DNA here is from genome assembly GCA_964508865.1 of uncultured Bacteroides sp. Taxonomy (GTDB): domain Bacteria; phylum Bacteroidota; class Bacteroidia; order Bacteroidales; family Muribaculaceae; genus UBA3263. Next base: position 46,393 of record CAZDVP010000003.1, read on the forward strand.
TCGCGGCCACCAACCTCTATAACCGCCGCGAATATGAGCGCTCGATCCGCTACTTCCAGGCCTACCTCGAAAGCGGCGACCCATCGAACCGCGAGCGCGCCTTCGAGGGGCTTGCGCGCTGCTATTTCGAGAAGAAAGACTATGGCTATGCCGCCAACATCTGCTATCAGGCAACTCAGCTCTACCCCTCGAACTGGAACCTGCTGATAATCGGCATCGAAGCCGCCGGCCATAACGGCAACGACGACGAAATGGGCCAGATGCTCGCCAAAGCCCTGGCCCTCAACCCGGGCCATGCGGGCCTATGGGAATATCAAGGCAAACTCTTTGAGCGCCAACGAAAATATGCCGAAGCGGCCGCCGCTTTCGAAAAGGTCTGCTCGGCCGGCCAGCCAACGGTTGACCGCCAGTGTCACCTGGCCTTCAACTACTACAATGCCGCCACCTTAGCCTTTTTCCAGGCCAAGGAAAACAACACCTCAACCGCCCCGGCCCTGGAGCTCTTTGCCAAAGCCGCGCCGCTGCTGCGCCGGGTGCTCGACAGCCAGCCCTATGCGGCCAACGTTGCCCGCGCCCTGGCTTTCTGCTATAGCGCCACCAACGACGCCACGCGCCTGAGCGAGGCCAACAACACCCTGGCGGCCCTCCACTCGCCCAAGGTTGACTTCGGCGCGCTGCCAACCCTTACCGGCAGCTACACTCCCTCGATGGAGCTCAACCCGGTTTCGACCTCAGTCACTCAGTCAATTGCCCGCGGCGAAAGCGAGCAGCTGATTGCCGACGTTGACATCAACATTCCCGAAACCGGCCTCAACCGCCCCAACACCTGCGTGGTCATCATCGCCAACGAGGACTATTATAACAAAGACATCCCCAAGGTCGACTATGCCAAACGCGACGGCGAAACCTTTCGCCAATATTGCCGCAAGCTGTTCGGAGTACCCGACGAGCAGATTCACTTCTGCACCGACGCGCCCATGGGCATTATGAAAAAAGAGGTCGACTACCTGCGCCGCCGCTGCGCAACCGACCCCGGCAAGGTCGACGTTATTTTCTTCTACGCCGGCCATGGCCTGCCCAACCCAACCGAGTCGCGCAGCTATCTGCTCCCCTACGACGGCGAAAACGGCGACTTCACCACCTGCTACGACCTCGAGCAGCTCTATTCGCAGTTCGACGACATGAAAGCCCGCTCCGTAACGGTTTTTCTCGACGCCTGCTTTTCCGGCCGCCGGCGCGGCGACGGCATGATTTCGTCGGGCCGCTTTGTCCACAAAAAGGAGGCCGACGTCAAGGCCAAAGGCAATACGGTGGTTTTCAGCGCCGCATCGAGCGACGAAGCGGCCCTCCCCTACGACGAAAAGGGCCACGGAATGTTCACCTATCATCTGCTGAAAATCCTTCAGGACACCCGCGGCAACATTTCGCTCGAAGAGCTTGGCCAGCGGCTGACCCACGACGTCAGCGTCAAGGTTCTGAACCTCAAAAACAAGTCGCAAACGCCCAACGTTCGTGCGGCCGAAGGGCTCGGCTCCTCCTGGAAGTCGCGCCGCCTGCTCGACTGACCCCACCCCACCCCGAAACATCAAACCAATCATTCAAATCATTATGAAAAAGTTAATTACACTTATGGCCGCTATGGCGCTGACCGCTTTTGGCGCTATGGCTCAGATTGAGCCCAAAACAGTTCGCGGCGTGGTTGTTGACAACAACGGCAACCCGATTGCCGGAGCGGAAGTTACCGCCACCGGAGGCGGCTCGAGCGCAATCACCGACTCCGACGGCTCCTTTTCCCTTCAAGTTTCGCCCTACCTCAAAACCCTGACAGCCACCTATGCCGGCATGGGCTCGAAGAAACAAAAAGTCAAATTCGACAAAGACATGGTTTTCCGCATGAAAGAAGCCTGGAAAACCCGCGGCTTCATCAGCCTCATCGGCAACATCGGCTTCAATAATTATTGGCAATGGGGCGATTATTCCACCGTTTACGAAGATGACAATAAAAAAATACGCGAGTGCGTTGACGGTGAAGACGCCTCCATATTCGGAGGGGGCGGTTTAATGGGTGGCGTCCTTGGCAAATGGGGAGCATACGGTAAATTCGTTTATAGCTCAAATAAGGATATCACAGCCACCGCCGGCTTCATTAAAGGATGTTCGCGCGTTTTTTACATATATTTTGGTATAGGCTACGGCTCTTTACGCTTCCCTAATAACAAGGAACATATAGACCAAGATTATTTCACATATAACTCTGGGTATTGGAAATATGAGTCGTCGTCGTGTAAGACTAAAACCATCGAAAGGAAATTCCACGGTTTTGCTTGCGACCTTGGTTTTATCATTAAACCTTCGAAACACTTTTTCTTCTCTATTGGACCAAGCCTAACCACGAACTTTGATGATGCAACAAAATACCGCGTTGACGTGGGTGTCGGATATGTTTTCTAAACTAATCATTTTATTATTGATATGAAAAAGTTAATTGCTTTAGTTGCGGCCGCTTTGGTCGGCGTTGTTTCCCTGACAGCTCAGGATAATTACAAGACGGTTAAGGGCTATGTGCTCGACACCAACGGCAACCCGATTGCCGGCGCAGAGGTGATGCCCACCGGCGGCGGCTCCAGCGCCATAACCGATGCCGACGGCTCGTTCACCATGTCGGTTCACCCCTACCTCAAAACCCTCACAGCCAGCTATGCCGGCATGGGCTCCAAAAAGCTCAAAGTCAACTACGACAAAGACATGGTTTTCAATCTTAAGAACGCCTGGAAAACCCGCGCTTTCGTCAGCCTGATAGGCAACGTTGGCTACAACGGCTGCATGTATGAGCTTTATGGCGGTGGCGGCGTCATGGCCGGCGCGCTTGGCAAATGGGGAGGCTACGCAAAATTCACTTACACTAACGAGAAAGATATAACCGCAACGGCAGGCCTGGTAAAAGGTTTTACTCAGAATATCTACGGGTACTTAGGCGTCGGTTATAGTTCCATTTTTGATTATGGAGATGACAACTACCCAGGATTAGGCGGTGATTTAGGCGTAATTATAAAACCATCTAAGCATATTGCATTCTCAGTTGGTTTAAGTATGGCCACCTATTTTGAATGCACCTATAGAGCCGGAGCTGACATAGGATTTACATATGTTTTCTAAACAATTAAAATAAACGAGTTATGAAGAAAGTTATTATTGCTATGGCTGTGGCGCTGGTGTTGGCGCCGATAATGTGCACCGTTCAGGCCAAGGAGCTGACCGTTAAGGAAGTGGTTGAGCTCAGCCGCAAAAAATCGAAAGCCGAAAAGCGCGGCAAGGCCGAGGCCAAAGAGAAAAAGGCCGCAGGCTGGGTGGCTTTTGAAGGCACCAGCCCGATGGAAATGCAAATGGCCAATCAGATTGCCTACGACGAAGCTACCAACGATGAAGCGATGCCCTATTTCTATAGAGGCAGCGGCACTTTCACCTCCAACAACAAGGCGTCGGCCCTGAAATATGCCACCAAAGACGCCATTCAGGACATTGCCGAACAGATTGACGTTAAGGTAGCCACGTCGTCGGAAATGGAAGACCAGACCAGCGGCGCGGGCGAGTATGCCGGCACGGTCAACAAGAACCGCTCCACGGCTAAAGACGTGGTTTCGGGTCGCCTGTCGGGCATTCAGCCTATTGTTAAAATCTACCGCAAGAGCGGCAATATGTATGAAGCGAACGTTGTTATTTTCTATAGCCGCGCCAAAGCCGACCAGCTCGCCGCCGAGGCCTACGGCAAGGAATTCGAGGGCAACGCCGACCTGCGCCAGCGCGCCCAGGATGCCCTCGACGCAATTAAGTAACCGCCACGTGAACAGGATTTTATCACTACTGTCAATTTTCGCTTTCACCTTATCGGCCAACGGCGCCGATAAGGTGAAAGTTGCTTGCGACACCATCTACCATGCGCCGCTGACCGAAACGCCGGCCCAAGCCCGCTTCAAGGCCATAGAGTTTGCGAAAACGGCTGCGCTGGAGGCTCGGTTCGGCACCGTTATCCGCGCGCAAGACCTGATGATTACCACCGACCGGGGCCAGCAGGCAATGAGCCTGGGCGAGTTTGACGTTAACGGCGAATGGCTCAGCGACATCCGGCCGCCGCAGGTAACGCTCAAGGAGCAGCGCGCCAATGAAATGGTCTATGCGGTCAGGGTTGAAGGCTGGGCGCGCAAAATTCAGTCGGAGCAAATTGACTTTGACTGCCGCCTGCTCAATAACGGCTGCGACAAGAACCGCCACCGGCTCAGGGAGGACACCTACTATAGCGGCGACGAGATGATTTTATATTTCAACTCGCCGGTCGACGGCTGGCTGGCCGTTTATCTCGGCGACGACGATGAGGAGCAGACAATGCAATGCCTTCTGCCCTACGACGGTCAGCCGTTCGGGGCTTATCCGATCCGGGCCAACCGGGAGTACCTGTTTTTTTCGAAAGAAAACGCCGAGCCGGAGAGCGCCGACTATTGCGCGGGGCTGGTTATGGAATCGCGCAAGGCAATGGATTTCAACGTTTTCTACGTTATTTTTTCGACCGAGAAATTTGCGGGCACCGCTTCGACCCAGAGCCGAAGCGGGGAGTTTACGACCCATACGGCCGAAGGCGAAGTGAGCCTGATGCCGCGCGAAACCGACTTCAAGTCGTTCCATAAATGGCTCGGCAAGAAGCGCCTGTCGGACCCTCATATGCAGGTCGTTAAGACGCTCCTTGCCGTTAAGCAGTTATAGGTAAGTCGCAGAGTCGGGGGGAGGTTAGAAGGAGTAGCGGACGGCGGCCATGATGCGGTTGCCGGTGCCGCGCTGGCCGCTGAAGTTGGTGCGCTGGCCGCGGGCATATTCGAGGCCGACGAGGCAGTCGTCGAAAATAGTGTAGAACACGTTGGCCGACGCATAGATGCCCTGGCGGTAGGTGTCGAGGCCCAGGTCGCCGCGGTCGCCGAGAATTGCCTGGCCCCAGGCCAGAGTGGCGAAGCCTTTGGAGCAGAAGTCGTAGCGCAGGCCGAGGTTATATGAAAACACCTGGGGAGCAATGAGTTTGCCGGGAGTTGTTGCCGAAGGGATGAGGTCGAGGTTATAGCTCGAAAGGTCGGTTATGTAGCTGGTTATGCCGCGGCCATAAACTGCGCTGCCGAAAAAGGTGAAGCCTGCGCCGAGGGCCGAAACGCCGCTGAGCTGAACGCCGTAGCCCTGAGTGTAGTTAACTTTCGAGGCGCGGGGATCGCGATAGCAGAGGTTGCGGAGCATAGCCGATGCGCGCACGTGGTTGCCGCGGCCCCAGGAGTATTGGATGTAGAGGGGAATGTCGGGCACACGCTGCGAAATGCTTTGGGTGAAGTCGCCGTTATTGATCATTGCGTGGGGGTCCTCGACGGCAATGGCGCCCGACCAGTGCTGGTTGAACTGCGGGGCATATTGCAGGTGAACGTTTTTGCGGTCAATTTCGCCGCAGGGGCCCTGGGTGTCGACCGTCGGAACGGAGGCGGGGTCCTGGAAGGTTGAGCGTGCCAGACCGGCGGTTACGTCGCCTACTTTCAGGTAGGCCTGCTCGAGTTTCATGAAGCGGTTGCGCGAATCGTCGAAGTTAGTTTGGATGAAAGCGGAAAACGCGCCGAGTTTGTCGCTATGGCCTGCCAGCTGGAAGAATATTGTTGAGTGGCGGGCGGTGAACTGCAGGGCTGCGCGCTCGGTTGGGTCGGCGGGGGTTGGGAGCTGCGACGGAATGAAGTCGGAGCCGGTTCGCTCGCTGCCGCCGAAGTTATAGGCCGCGGTGGCGTAGATATAGCCGCCTATGCCGAAAGCTATCTTACCTTTGCGATCCAGAAAGAGGAATCGCGGGGCCGAGGGGTCGTGGAACTTGATGTCGTTGCTATCGTAGATAACCGCCACGACTTCGGGGTGCATTTTGGTGGTGTCGCCGCTAACAACGACCACGCGCTGCGGAATGCGGGACTGTTCGTTGGCCGGATTGGCTTCGACTGCCTGGGCCGATGCGCCGGCTGCTCCGGCCATAGTTGCTGCAATAAAGGTAAGTAGCTTTTTCATTTTCTATTTTATATAAGGTGTAGTAGAGAGACCAGTTTGAGGTTGAGAGAGGAGGAAGAGGGGGGAGGAGGTTATGAGGGAGGTCGGAGGGAGGCGGAGGATTAGTAGCGGTCGCGGTAGT
>CAZDVP010000004.1:0-48131 GCA_964508865.1 uncultured Bacteroides sp.
TGCAGAAGTGGGAGAAGATGTGGGTGAGGAGGTCGGGGGAGGTGATGGGGGAGGTTATGGAGGCGAGGTGGGCGGCGGTTTCGCGGAGGTCTTGGGCGAGGAGGTCGCCGGGGAGGTTTGTGCGGAGGCCTTGGATGGCGCGGTCGATGGCTTGGGCGGCGAGGGTGAGGGCCTGATAGTGGCGGGCGTTGGTGACTGTCAGGTCAGGGGTTAGGTCGGCTGGTAGGGCGAGTTGGCTGAGGGTGTCGGTTAGGGGCTGGAGTGAGGGGTCGTTGAGGGCGGAGAGGGTGATTGTTGCGTCGACCCGTTCGGGGAGGTCGGGCAGGGGGGCGCCGGTGTCGGCTTTGTTGACTGCGGCGATGAGTTTTGTTTGGGGTTGGAGGTTGCCGTGGATTGCAGTCCAGGTTTGGGTTATGCCGCGGGGGTCGGCGGGGTCGATGACCCAAAGGACTATGGCTGCGGCTGCGGCTGATTTGAGGGAGCGGTCGATGCCGATGTTTTCAATGGGGTCGGCGGTTGTGCGTAGGCCGGCGGTGTCGATGAAGCGGAAGAGGGTGCCGTTGATTTCAACGGTGTCTTCGATTATGTCGCGTGTGGTTCCGTGGATGTCGGAAACTATGGCTTTGTCTTCGCCGAGGAGTCGGTTGAGTATGGTTGATTTGCCGGCGTTTGTGGCTCCGACAATGGCCACGGGGATGCCGTCTTTGATGGCTTGGCCGGTGGAGAAGGAGTTGGCGAGGGCAGTTACTTGGGTGTGGATTTCGGTTGCGAGTTGGAGCAGGCGTTGGCGGTCGGCGAATTCGACGTCTTCTTCGGGGAAGTCGAGTTCGAGTTCAACGAGTGCCGAGAGTTCGAGGAGCCGGGAGCGGAGTTGGTCAAGGCGGCGGGAATAGTGGCCGCGCAGGTGGGATAGGGCAACGCGCTGGGCGGCGCGGGAGGAGGCGGCAATCATGTCGCCGACGGCTTCGGCTTCGGCCATGTCGAGGCGGCCGTTGATGAGGGCACGGCGGGTGAATTCGCCGGGCTGGGCAAGGGTTGCACCCTGGCGGATGAGGAGGTTGATGAGTTGGCGCTGTATCCAGCGTGAGCCGTGGACGGTTATTTCAACGGTGTTTTCGCCGGTGAAGGATCGTGGGGCGCGATAGAGGGTTGCAACGGCGGTGTCGAGGGGGAGGTTTGAGTCGTCGGGGTCGATGATGGTTCCGAGGTGGACGGTGTGGGAGGGGAGGTCGGGCAGCGATTTGCCTTGCCAGATGCGGTTGGCTATTTCAAAGGCCCGGGGGCCGGAGAGGCGCGCGGTTGCAATGCCGCCGGTTCCGGGCGGGGTTGATATGGCGCAAATGGTTGAGTCGGGGAGCATTATTTGAGTGTTGACCAGTAGTGGAAACGGTTTTGCGATTCGATGATGTTTTCGAGGGAATCGGGTAGGGCGCTGAAGAAGTCGAGGCCGGTGGCGGCTTCGACGCTGTCGACGCTGACGGCGGTTGCCTGCAGTCCGCCTTCAACGCGGCCGTTGGGCATTATGAAGCCGATTGCGCGAGGCGGATTTGCGTAGGGGGAGAGGATTACTTTGAAGAATGCGTTGGGCACTGCAACTTGGTTCTTTCCGATGAATTCGGTCGGCGCGGGGTTGAGGACCGGGCCGCAGATAATGATGATGGCTGAGTCAATCCGGGCCCAGGTCCGGCATTTTTCTTCGAGTTTTTTCCAGGCACCGCTGTTGAGGCTGTGGCTCTGAGGGGCAATGTTGGTCATCAGGAAGCATTGGCTCATTGCCTGAGGGCTGAATTTCATGTCGGCGGCCGGGGCCATGTGTCCGCGGTCGTAGCCTGAGCCGGTGTAGTCGCGCGATTCTGCGCAGCCTTCAACGTTGGGGTCGGAAGCGAAGCCTGAGCGTTTTTCGGTGCCTTGGGTTTCTGAGGCGGTAAGCTCCCAGGCAACTACGTTCGGTATATGGAGCTCCGGATTGAAGTAGAGCTCGAAGTTGTCGTAGGTAATCTTTGTGCCTTCAGCGCCTTTGACCTCCATTAGGGCGCGGGTCGACGGTAGGCCGGAGGACGTGACTTCGCCGGCGGATGCAATCTGGCTGTAGGCAATGAAGATGCAGTAAACCAGAAGCCCGGCCACGGCTATGAGCAGCAGTGTCCGGGTCCATGAGAGGGTGTCGCGATAGGGGCGCGCCATCAGAATGTGAATTTTTCGAGTTTGAGCGGGCCGGTGATTTCCTCGATAGCGGCAACGAGGCGAATGAAGTGTTCGGATGCGGCGTGGTTGGCCAGAGCGTTTTCGTCGGCCCAGGTTTCGCAGAACATAAAGTTCTGGCCATTGGTTTCGGAGACAAAGAAATCGTAGGCAACGCAGCCTTTTTCCTTGCGCGAGAGTTTAACGAGTTCGGCTGCGGCGGCAATGAGTTCGCCGCGGTGAGTGCCTGCTTCGAGGCGTGCAAAAGCGTTGAGTCTGATCATGGTTATGTTTATTTGTGGGTTTCGACTTTTTGGGTAGGGGGGAGGGTTGAGTTGCGCCGGTCAATTGCGCTTACAACTTCGTTGGCGAGGTCGATGAAGGCAATGCCTTCGATGCTGTCGGCCAGGGCGATTGGTTCGCCGGCATCAGCCTGACGGCAGATGTCTTCAACCAGCGGAATCTGCCCAAGGAGCTTAACGTTGAGCTCCTCGGCCAGGCGCTTGGCGCCTTCTTGGCCGAACAGGTAATATTTTTCGTCGGGGTGGCGCAGCGGGGTGAACCAGGCCATGTTTTCAACGAGGCCAAGCACGGGCACGTTGACTTTATCGTCCATGAACATAGCTATGCCTTTGCGGGCATCGGCCAGGGCGACTTCCTGAGGCGTCGAAACGACGACTACGCCTGTCAGGCCGAGCGTCTGCACCAGAGTCAGGTGAATGTCGGAGGTGCCCGGAGGCATATCAATCAGGAAGTAATCGAGTTCGCCCCAGTCGGCCTGGGTTATGAGCTGATTCAGGGCGTTGGACGCCATTGAGCCGCGCCAGAGCACCGGCTTGTTGCGGTCGACCATAAAGCCGATTGAAAGGATTTTAACGCCGTAGCGCTCAGCGGGAATGATGAGGTCGCGGTCGTCGACGGTGCGCATATAGAGCTGCTCATCTTCCACGCCAAACATTTTCGGCACCGACGGCCCGAAGATGTCGGCATCGAGCAGTCCGACCTTGAAACCGCGGCGAGCCAGGGCAACGGCGAGGTTGGCTGCCACGGTGCTCTTGCCGACGCCGCCTTTGCCGGAGCTGACGCCAATAATGTTTTTAACGCCCGGAAGAACCGGCACAGGTTTCGGAGCCTGAGGCCGGGGAGCAGATACGGCAATGTTGCCCTTGATGTCAACGTCGGGGGCCACATAGGTCAAAATGGCCGTTTCGGCGCTTTTCACCACTGATTTGATAAACGGGTCGGTTGACTTAGGGAATATGAGGGTGAAGGAAACTTTGCGGCCATCGATGCGGATATCGTCGGCCACCATTCCGAGTTCAACGATGTTTTTGCCGTTGCCGGGATAGCGAACGGTTTTCAGGGCGTCGAGAATGAGGTTAGGATAGAGCTGTTGAGTCGGTTCCATTGTCGTTATAATTGCGGCCGTAGCTGCGATATGAGTCAAATTCTATGTCGGAAGCATCGGGTTCCTGAAGCTGCTGATTTTCCGGGAGTTGGAATGCCAGGTATTTTATTGTCAGTCCGCGCGATAGCCATTGCTTTTCGTAGTGGGTGCGGATGTTCAGAATGCGGTCAACTCCCTGGGGATTGGCGTAGAGGTCGTCGGTGCGCTTGATAACCGGCAGGTTGTTCAGGTCAATGAGCCGCGACGTGTACTCATAGAGAAACGGACTGTCGGTTTTCAGATTAACAATGCCCCCCGGGGCGAGAATCTGCCTGTACATGTCGAGGAAGTTAGTTGCAGTCAGGCGCTTGCGAACTTTTTTCATCTGCGGGTCGGGGAATGTTATCCATATTTCCGCAACCTCGCCGGGCGCGAAAAATTGGCTGAGCAGCTCAATGTTGGTCCGCAGGAAGCCAACGTTTTCCATGCCGGCAAGGTGGGCCTCCTTTGCGCCGGCCCACATTCGTGCCCCCTTGATATCAATTCCTATGAAGTTGCGTTCGGGGAACTCCTTGGCCAGGCCTACGGTGTATTCCCCGCGACCGCAGCCGAGTTCGAGAACAATGGGGTTGCTATTGTTGAAGAACTCTTCATGCCAATGGCCGCGCATAGGAAAGCCGTCGGCCTGCAGTTTGCCGAAGGGCACCTGAAGCACCCGCGGAAACTGCTCCATTTCGGCGAATTTGCGAAGTTTATTCTTGCCCATCAGAATGCGATTTTTGCGGCTCCGATTTCTGAAACAACCAGATAGACACCCGAAGGCCAGCCGCCAACGGTTATGTCAACGCTGTTTTTGGCTTTGGTCGAGAGCATGCGGCGACCCGATGCGTTGAAGATTGCAACGTTGCCCAGCTCCTTGCCGCCGGCCGAGATGTGGAGAACGCCATCACGAACGCCGACAACCATGCTGTCGGTACCGACGGTTGAGGGAATGGTGCGGGTCGACGATTGCGACATTATGTTGAAATTCTGCCACTGGGGTGCGTCGCGATATTCCTGCTCGCGCCCGTCGGGGGTAATCAGCATGACTTTTGGCTGGTCAACGCTGACCCAAACATCGTTGCCCAGTTCGGGAACGGTTGCAACATCGACAACGTTAATGCTTTGCAGGCCTGTCATCAGGCCCATGGCGTTGTCGCCAAGATAATTCATTCCTTCAGGGAGGATTAGGGCCGAAATTTTGTTTGCACCATATAGCGCGCCCTGAGTCAGTTCGGTCAGTCCGGCGGGGAGTACGAGAGTTGTCACGCCGTTGCATTCAGCAAAAGCCCATGGGCCGATTTCTGAACATTCGGTCAGGGCCGACAGGCTAACATTGGTCAGACCGCCGCAGGCTTCAAAGAGGCCTTCGGGCACTATTTCGAGCGAAGCGGCAATGCTGACCGTTGAAAGCTTCGGGCAGTAGGCAAACGCGCGCGCGCCGATTTCTGTCACGCTCTCAGGAATGCTTACGCTCTGGAGCGACTCGCAACGCATGGCTGCATAAGAGCCGATTGAAGTTACGGTTGCGGGTACGTTCAGCTCCGTTATGCCCGAACCGGAGAGCGAGCCTTTTCCGATAATTTTCAGATTGGTGGGCAGAGTGACCGAGCTCAATTTGGTCAGTCCGGTCAGTGCGTAGTCGGGCAGAGCGTTGGCCGGCGATGAGGTCGCACCGGTGTAGGGGAGGGCTTCACCGGCATATTCCGTAATGGTTACGCCGGCAATATTCAGCGACTCCAGGCTGCCGAGGTTGTCGAGAATGTAGCTGAAATCGGCTGCGTTCATCGAGCCGGAAATTGTGAGGCTCTTTTCGGCGGCATCGATGCCGGCCTGAGCCAGTTGGCCGGCCTTAAGGTTGCTGATGTCGGCTGCGCCGGCCGAAGCCGTAATGCCGAGCGCAAGAAATGCCGTTAGGTGATATTTCATAGGGCTGTTATTCGTTTTTAACTATCGTTTTTAAGGGAGTAGAGAGCTGGGGAGATGAGATTATGTAGGCTCCGGCAGGGAGCTGGATGAGTTGGTTGTTTTCAACGTTTTCAAGCGCCTGCACCAACCGGCCCGAGGGGGTGAAGATGCGGAGCGACGAAATGGTTTCCGAGCAGGTGATCAGAATAGCCCCGGGAACGTTGCTGACGCCGAGCTTGGCGCTGGTTTCAACTGAGGTGATTCCGGCCGACGAAACGGAAATGGAGTTGCTCTCAGGCGATTTGAAGCCGAGGCGCACGCTCTGAACCGTGTAGCTTTCGGAGCCGCAGAAATCAGTAATGGTCAGCGAGGGGTCTTCGGCAATAAGTTGCTCGGTTTGCGCGCCGCCGCCAATGTAGAGCGTGCGGTTAACCAGCCAGTAGTCAACCACCTCGCCGGGGGCCGGTGTCCAGTTGGCAGTGTAGCCGGTGGCGGTAATGTCGGTTGCAGGCTCCGCAACCGGAGCGGTGAGCACCGGCTCCGGCAAGCATTCGCCGCGCAGGCCAACACCAACGCTGCCTTCAATGCCGGCACCGGAAATCACCAGTCGGGTGGTGTGGCTGCCGAGTTCCTTGGGGGAGTAGCTAACGGTTACCCACTGGCCCTGCGGCGAGTTGGCCACCGAGGCCGATACCGTGGCCTGGCTTGAACCATCGATTGTGAAATGGGCGGCGCCGTTGGTTTCGGCGTTGTCGTAGATTCGCAGTCGCAGAGAGGCTCCCTTGGTCAGGTTCTCGCCATGAATGAGCAGCTTGGCTGTTCCGGTCTGGCCCAAAGCCACCTCGCCGAATTCGAGCATACTGCCCTGGGTCGGGTTGATGAGAGTGGGAATCCCCGAGTCGTAGTTGCCGTCGATGTGGTCGTTAAGAATGAAAGGTTCGCCGCGGTGGCCGCCCCAAATGTATTCCGCCAGTTCCGGGAAGTCGATAAACGGGTTGCGGTTGTTCTGGAAAGAATAAACTGCCTCGTTGCGGTCAATTTCCTTCTGGCTCACGGGGTCCTGCTCGTTCCATTTAAGCAGCAGGTTGCGGCTCCAGTTATTGAGGGTGGGATAGGTGTTGTTGTCGACCATAAACAGGTATTTCCACGTAAGGTTCTGATAGCAGGTTACCATGTAGAAATATGTGCGGGCAAAGTCGCCTTTATATTCGTCGGCGGGCTCGAACACCAGATTTGCACCGCCTCCCTGGCCGGCCACTGCGAAGCCAACGGTGGTTACACCGTTTTCGAAGTCGATGCGTTTGGTGCGGTCAACTGTTCCGAGCGGATAGTTGCTTTTGGCCATGTTGGCCGCGGCTTCGGAGGGGTAGAGGTGGTTCAGGTCAATGTAGGCCGGAGTTTCGGTTGAGCCGCCCCACCAGCTCTTTGGAAACGAGTGCTCGCGGTTCAGTCCGCGGAACGAGGGCGCATAGAACGGAATGTTGCTATACATGTCCCACCAACGCGAGCTTTCGGGGTAGACGTCGGTTACCTGAAAGTATTGCGGCAGATTATTGTAGGAACTGATCAGGGTGTGGGGATTGATAACGTTATGTACGGCAGTTTTCAGCGCAGCTTCGGCCTTGCCGTCGATAGCATTATAGTAACCCTTGGGAATAAGACGGTCGGCAGCCGCTGCGGAGAGAGCGGTTGCCAACGCCAGGAAAATCAGTTTAACGCGGCTGAGCATTAGCGGACAATGGCTTTAATCGGTTTGACGCCATTTGCGCGGACGATATAAAGGCCGCGGCTGAGGGCTATGCGGGTGTTGTTTGCAACGTTGGTCAGGTGGGCAACGGTGCGGCCGTTGGTTTCGTAAACGTAGATGTCGGCCATGGCTTCGGTTGAGAATACACGCAGGCCGCCTTCTTCGGCCGTGATGCCGAAGCCGACTGCGGCGTCAACTTCGGGAATCGACGATTCGCCAACCATTACCGAGTTGCTCATTTCCGATTTGAGGTTGCCTTTAACGGCGCGGATAGTGTAGCTTTCCGAGCCTTTAAAGTCGCTGATATAGAACGAGAAGTCGTCGCCGTGGGCCTGTTCTTCGATAATCGATATAGTGCCGTCGGATTCATAGACCGTGCGGGTCAGCAGATAGTAGTCAACGTCGGTGTTATCCGGGTCTTCCCAGTTGGCAATGTAGCTGGTGGCGGTTACGTTGGTCGGGGGCAGAGCGTGGGGTGCGGCGATGAAAGGCACCTCGGCGGCAGTTCCGCGCAGGGTAATGAATGTGTTGGATGTAAGACCGCCGCCACGGATGCGCATGCGGGTTTCGTGTTGGCCTGCGGCATCGGGGCGATATTCGATTTTAACGCTCACACCGGAAGCCCCGTTGGCAGCCGAAGCCGAAACGGTTGTTGTTGCGCCTTCGTCGACCGAAAAGAGCGCGGCGTCGGTGGTGGTTGAGTTATCGTAGATTGCAAGCGAAAGCGGCGTAGCGTCGGTCAGGTTCTCGCCTTTGATAACCAGGGTGGCTGAGCCGGTCTGTCCAACGAACACCGAGCCGCAGTCAATAACATCGTCGGCATGCGGAGTAATAAGCACTGCAGGTTTGGATGGAGGAGTGGGGTCGTCGCCACCGCCTTCGCCGTTGAGGTGGGCTTTAAGGTCGAAAGCAACGTCTTTTTTGTCGCCCCAAATGTATTCCGCCAGTTCGGGGAAGTCGATAAACGGGTTTCGGTTGCCCTGTTCCTTATAGATTGCTTCGTTGCGGTCAATTTCCTTTTGGCTCACAACGTCGGTCTGATTCCAGCGCAGCAGCAGCTCCTGACCCCAGGCAACGAGCGTGGGATAATCCTGCTTCTCGAACATGATGCCCCACGAAGGCTGGTCGGTGCGCCAGGTAATATCCGGGTAGCATGTTGCCATGTAGAAATATGTGCGGGCGTTGTCGCCTTTATATTCGTCGGCGGGTTCGTAGATGTAGCCCCCCTGGCCTCCGTGGCCGTTTTTCGGCTTGCCGATAATGGTTACGCCGTTGGTCCAGGTTGGATTATCGGTTTCGCCCAGGGGGTAGTTGCTCTTGCGGGAGTTGGCGTTTGCGTCGGAGGGATAAAGATGGTTAATATCCTTATAGGCAGCGTTCTTGGTGCCACCCCACCAGCTGTTGGCAACAGCGTGCTCGATGTTCATGCCGCCGTGGCCGCTCGAAGCGTAGCGCTTTTCGTTGCTGTAGATGTCCCACCAGGTGCCGTCGGAGCGCACGTCGGTGTTGCGGAAAGCGGACCAGGTGTTGTCGCCATATGAGATTTCCTTGTGGCTCTTGATGGCGTTATAGGCTGCGCGCTTGAGTTCTGAGCCTTTTTTGCCGTCGAGGCCCGAGTAGTAGCCCGACGGGATATTACGTTCAGCGGCGCCGGCGCTCAGAGCCAAAGCCGCGGTTAAAGTTGCGAATAGATAATGCAGGTTCATTGATTTAGAAATTTTGGAGAGCAAAGTTACTATTTTCGGCCGACTTTTCCAAATTTTTATGCCGGATCAACGTCGTAGTGGACAATAGTTCCGCGCAATTTGCCTTGAGAGTGGATTGTTTCGACAACATCGCGCAAAATCGACTTGACTTTTACCATTGATGCGCCCACCTCGATTTTGAGCATTATGCGGCGGATATACATTGACTGCACGCGGCTGACCGGCGGGGTGTCGGGGCCGGCAACGCGGTTTCCGAGCAGGTGGCGCAGTTGGGTGGCAAATGCTTCGGCAGCGGCTTGCAGGGCATTTTCCTCGCGGTTGCGCAGGTAAATGATTATCATTCGGGTGAACGGCGGGAAGAAGTGGGCCTTTCGTTCAGCCAGTTCGTGGTCATAGAATCCAACATAGTCATGGGCCTTCATAAAGCCGATAACCGGGTGGTCGGGCTGGCCGGTCTGAACAATAACCTTGCCGGCCACCTCGCGGCGCCCGGCGCGTCCGGCAACCTGGAGCAGCATGTTGAACGCGCGCTCCGAAGCGCGGAAATCGGGTAGGTTTATGAGAGTGTCGGCGCTGAGCACTGAAACCACCCTGACGCCGTCGAAGTCAAGCCCCTTGGTTACCATTTGCGTGCCCACAAGAATATCGGCCTTGCGCTGCGAAAATGAGGAGATTATGTCGAGATAGCCGTCTTTGTTGCGGGTGGTGTCGAGGTCCATGCGCAAGATTCGGGCTTCGGGCAGTTCGCGCTCAATCAGCTCCTCGACCTTTTCGGTGCCGTAGCCGATAATTTCCATTGAAGGCTCGTGGCATACAGGGCAAGCAGTCGGCATCTTATATTCCGCGCCGCAATAGTGGCAAATGAGTTTGTCGGGGTGGCGGTGATAGGTGAGCGAAACGTCGCAGTGCTCGCACTTTGGAATGTAGGCGCACTGCGAGCAGCGGGCCATGGGCGCGAAACCCCGGCGGTTATGGAAAACTATGGCCTGGTTGCCGTTGGCCACGGTTTGCCGCAACTGCTCCCTTACTTCAGGCGCGAACGGAGAGTCGGACCATTTCTTTTTCCACTCCTTTTTCATATCGACCACTTCGATTTCGGGCAGCTCCACGCCGCCGAAGCGCTCGGTCAGTTCAACGAGCCCGTAGCGGCCGGATTGGGCCTTGAAGTAGGTCTCAACTGCCGGAGTGGCCGAGCCGAGCAAAGTTTTGGCGCCATGCATCGAGGCGAGCACTATTGCGCAATCGCGGGCGTTATAGCGCGGAGCGGGGTCGAACTGCTTATAACTCGGTTCGTGTTCCTCATCGACTATAACCAGCCCTAAGTTCCGGAAAGGAAGGAAAATCGACGAGCGTGCGCCGATAATCACCATGGGCTCGCGGGAGTGTAGCAGGCGCTTCCATATGTCGACGCGCTCGTTGTCGGTAAACTTGCTGTGGTAAACGATTACTTTTGAGCCGAACACCCGCTGCAGGCGCCCGGTCAGTTGCGTTGTCAGGGCTATTTCCGGCACGAGCATCAGCACCTGCTTGTCCTGGCCGAGCATTCGGCTGATCAGGTGGATATAGATTTCGGTTTTGCCGCTTGAGGTTACTCCGCGAAGAAGAGTAACTTCCTTGCGGTCGTCGAGCCAGCTGCCCAAAACGCCGTTTAGCGCTAACTGCTGGGCATCGGAAAGGGTGGGGAGCGGTTGAAGCTCCAAGCCTTCGCGAGGGGCAAAGCGGTTGGTTTCGCGTCGTTCGATTCGAACCAATCCTTTGTCGGCTAAGGCTTTTAGAATGGCTGAGCTGCATCCGCTTTTGTCGAGCAGCGCATCCTTGCTGACTTCAAGGCCGCGCCCGGCTAACTGCAGGGCAGTCAGCAGCAGGTGTTCCTGTTTGGCGGCTCCCCTGACTTTTGCAAACGCCTGAGCGCGCCAATGGCTCGAACCCGAATCCGGCGGCAGGCAAACGAGCGTTTGCTTCAGCGACCTGTAGCGCTCAACAATCTTTTCGGAAATCATTGCCAGCCGGCGCTCAATCAGCCCGGCAAGCACCTGCTCCGGACGCGATTTAAGGCCGGTTTTCTTGACAAGGTCGCCAACCGTTATTTTCCCCTCGTGTTGCAGGGTTTGCATAATCAGCGCTTCCTCGTCGGTCAGGCCTTCGAGGTCGGAACTCTCGGCATCTGCCCCTATTTCCACAAAGGTTTCACTTTCGAGCTTCAGTCCGGCCGGCAGTGCGGCTTTCATCACGTCGCCTATCGAGCAGAGATAATAGTCGGCAATCCACTGCCATAGGCGCAGCTGCGGGTGTACCACAACCGGCTCGTTCTCGCGGTCGAGAATACGGTCGATGGGTTTGATTTCATAGCCTTCGGGCTTGGGGGCGCAGGTGTTCACGACTATTGCCGTGTAGAACTTGCGTCGGCCGAACGGAACCACTACGCGCATGCCAACATGAAGCCGGCCCTCCATTTCCGGTGGAACGGAATAGGTGAAGAGCGCATTGAGCGGCAGCGGGACTATGACTTCAACAAAACTCAAGTTTTAAATTTAATAAAATTTTAGTAAATCAAATTTTAACATTCTGAATTAACGCTTTTTAGCTTTCGAAATATTGCAAAACACGCCAAATTTGCGTAACTTTGCATAAAACAATAGCCCGGCGCTAAGTGTTATTATATTGAATTTGATAAGAAATTATATACTTGAATTTTGGTTATGAGGGAGGTGCGTGTCTGTGAAGATGCGCACTTTCATTTTTTTATTCAGGCTGGTTTTCGTAAACGGTTTTATCGTCGATTCCGGCAAGCGCCAGCGACTCGCGCCGTTCGCGGCAGGTTCCGCAAACTCCGCAGTGGTTTTCGCCGCCTTTGTAGCAGCTGTAGGTAGTTGAATAGTCGATTCCCAAGCCTTTGCCGATTTTGGCGATTTCCGCTTTGGTCAGGTTGGTGTAGGGGGCGCGCAGCTCCAGATTCTCGTAGGTACCGGCTGCGATTGCTTCGCCCATGGCTTTGATGAACTCAGGGCGGCAGTCGGGATAGACCGTATGGTCGCCGCTATGGTTGGCCAGCATAACAGCTTTCAGACCGCGGCTTTCGGCCAGGCCGGCTGCAGTGGCCAGCATGATGCCGTTGCGGAAGGGCACGACGGTGGAGCGCATATTCTCGTCCTCATAGTCGCCTTCGGGAATTGCATCGGCACCCTCGAGCAGCGACGAGTGGAAATATTCGCCCATAAAATCGAGGTGAATCTCGAGCAGTTCAACTCCGAGCTGAGCGCAGTGGAGGCGGGCGCACTCCAGTTCGCGCTGGTTGTGGTTGCTGCCGTAAATGAAGTTAACGGCCAAGGCAATGCTGTCGATTTTGTCGTGGAGCAGCGTAACTGAGTCCATGCCGCCCGAAAGGACTATCAAAGCGTCTTTCATATTTTATTTAATTCTGCTAACCTGATAATTCATCTGTTCAATCATTCGGGGAGCCAACAGCGCCTGGTGGTCGGCATCGGCCCATTGGGCATAGGGGCGAATCGAAATTCCGCCGCGAGGGGTGAACATTCCGAGCACTTCAATATAGCGCGGCGACATCAGCGCAATCAAATCCTTCATTATGATGTTGATGCAGTCTTCGTGGAAGTCTCCATGGTTGCGGAAGCTGAAAAGATAGAGCTTGAGGCTCTTGCTCTCCACCATTTTTTCGCCCGGTATATAGTTTATTACTATATGGCCGAAATCGGGCTGGCCGGTTTTGGGGCAGAGCGAGGTAAACTCCGGGCAGTCGAGCGACACCAGATAGTCGTTTTCGGGATGCTTGTTGGGAAACCATTCCAGCAACTGGGCGGAATAGTCGGTAGGATAGTTGGTCTTGCCGGCGCCGAGCAGGGTCACTCCGGCGAGTTCTTCGTTGGTTCTCATTATTTCAAGTTGATTTTGCGAACTTTAAGGCGGTCGCCGTTTTCATTGACTATCTGGCGGAAATAGCGGTCGTTATATCCGCCGAATACCGGGCTGACGGGCAGGCCGGTTTCGGTGCGCTTGAAGCTGCCGTCGGCGTTCTGCTTCTTAATGTTGCCGTCCAGGAACTTAACTGTCAGGAAATCGTTGAGAGCAAAATAGCGCTGAGTGGCGTCGTTGGCCAGCTTGTGTGAAACCTCAGTCAGGGTTTGCCGCTGCTGATCGACCGGAGCTTTTTTCAGGGCCTGATTCTCACGCAGAGCCTTGTCGGCGGCCTGGGCTGCGGTTTCCAGTTCGTTCTGAACGTTGCGGATGTCGCCAATCATTTGCGAATAGCGGTTGTAGGCCTGGTTGGCAACCATGTTGGTAGCCCAGAAAGCAGCGTCGCGGCTAATGGTGTAGAGGTCGCCGTTGCCTTCCTGGAAGCAGCGTGGCACCTCCGTCATCGAACAGTAGACCGGCGAGTAGAACGACGTGTTGGCATCGTCGGTGCCGAACCAGAGCGTGGCCTTCATGCCCTGCGGCGCATTCTCATCGCATTGAGCAACGAAGGAGAAGCCGGTTTGCTGCGTTGCGATTGCACGTTCGTGGAAATACTCGGTGCTGTCGACAGTGAATTCCATAGGGCGCCAACGGTAGGGCACGTCGAAGGGACCGGCGCCTATATCCGGTGTCATGTCCATGGGAGTGCCTTCGAAATGGTCGCGCATCATCCATTGCATATCGCTGACGCTTACCTCTTTTTCGGGCTTGACCCAGAGCGGCATCGGCTCGCCCTGGCCCTCCATTACCCAGCCGAGCGATTCGGCGGCTTCGGCGGGAGCAAAGCGGTTGAAGTAGCTCCAAACACGGGCATCGCAACCTCTCAGGGCCATATAGTCATAGACCTGATAGGCTTTTGAGAAGCTGAAATCCTCGTCTTTGCCGTCGAAGTAGCCTTTTTCGCGGGCAAAGCTGATAACGTCGGGCGAGTAAATGGTCGTTTCCGGCTCGTTGAGCGGGAACTGATGAATGCGCGGATTGTTGGCGTGGCCGCTGATGCAGCCGTCGGGAATGCGGCGGGCAACCCAAACGGCGCCTTTGCGGCCCGGACCTTTACCGATCATTTCAACAATCCAGGCTTCGTTGGGGTCGGCAATCGAAAAGGATTCGCCTTCGGAGGCGTAGCCATATTTCTCGACCAGGTCGGTCATAATCTTCACTGCCTCGCGGGCGGTGCGGGCGCGCTCGAGGGTAATGTAAATCAGCGAACCGTAGTCAATGATGCCTTCGGGGTCAATCAGCTCCTCGCGGCCGCCCCAGGTGCTTTCGGCCATGGCAACGCCGTTTTCGTTAACGTGGCCTATGCGGGAGTAGGTGTGGGCCGGCTGGGGAATTTCGCCCAGGTATCGGCCCGAGTCCCAGTCATATATTTTGCGCATGGCGCCGGGCGCATGGTCGGCTGCCGGAGCGGAAGGCATATCGCCGTAAAGGGTATGGCTGTCGGCGGCATAGGTGATCATAACGCTGCCATCTTTGGTCGCACCTTTGGCTGCTATGAGGCTGGTGCAGGCGTCAGCGCCGAGCCAGCCAAGAGCAGCCGCCATACTGAAAGCTATGAGTTTCTTCATTATTTCGAGTGTTTCAGATTGTTTAAAGACTTCTGCAAAGTTACGAAAAATTCCATGAAATTACTAATTGCCAATTCCTATTTTTTGACTAACTTTGCGGAAAAATACAAGCTATGGCAATTGTTCCTTATATCCAGATAGAAAAACTGACCAAGAGTGTGGGCGACAGAATGCTGTTTGCCGACGTTACTTTCGGCATTAACCGCGGCGACAAAATCGGACTCATTGCAAAGAACGGCACCGGCAAAACCACGATGCTACGCATAATTGCCGGCCTGGATGAGGCCGATTCGGGCACTGTTACGCGCCGCACGGGTCTGAAAGTGGCGCTGGTTGAGCAGAAGCCCGATTTCGGAGGGTCAGATGCGACGCCGCTCAGCGCCTGCTCGGCATTCAACCCCGACGACGCAACGCGAATGCTTACCCAACTCGGTGTTTCAGACGTAAACGCTCCGATTGCCACTTTGTCGGGCGGTCAGCAAAAACGGGTTGCAATTGCCCGCGCGCTGCTCTCGGAGCCTGACCTGCTGATTCTCGATGAGCCAACCAACCATCTGGACATTCAGGTTATCGAGTGGCTTGAGGGCCGGCTGACACGCTCGTCGGCCACCATTCTGCTTGTTACCCACGACCGCTATTTTCTTGATCGCGTGTGCAACAAGATTATCGAAATAGACCTGGCCCAGATTTTCACCTATAAAGGAAACTATGCCGAATATCTCCGCCGCCGCAAGGAGCGAATCGAGGCGCTGACCGGCGAGCTGGCCAAGGTAAGGAATACCCTGCGCAAGGAGCAGGACTGGATGAGCCGCCAGCCGCAGGCTCGTGCCGGCAAAGCGAAGTTCCGCATCGACGCTTTCCATGAGTTGAAGAGCCGGTCGCAGCAAAAGGTGACCGACAGTACCGACGCCATGCAACTTTCAGTGAAAGCATCGCGCATCGGCAACAAAATTTTCGAAGCCGAGGGAGTGACCAAGCATTTCGGCGACAAATGTGTGCTCAACGATTTCACCTACACCTTTGCCCGCTACGATAAGGTAGGCATTGTCGGCCCTAACGGAGTCGGCAAGTCAACTTTCATTAAAATGCTGCTCGGACTCGTAAAGCCCGACAGCGGTTCGTTTATAGTCGGTGAGACCGTTCGCTTCGGCTATTATTCGCAGGAGGGACTGCAGCTGCCCCGCGAAAAGAAGGTTATCGACGCCGTGACTGATATTGCTGAAGATATTGTGCTCGAAGGAGGTGAGCGCCATTCGCCCATGCAGTTCCTTCAGCGCTTTTTGTTTTCGCCCAAGGACCAGCAGAAGTACATCCACACTCTCAGCGGAGGCGAGCAGGCGCGTTTGCATCTGGCCGTTACGCTGATGCGCTCGCCCAACTTTCTGATTCTCGACGAACCGACCAACGATCTCGACATCATTACCCTGGGGCTGCTCGAAGAGTATCTGGCCGAATTCAAGGGATGCCTGATGGTTGTTAGCCATGACCGCTATTTCCTCGACAATATGGTCGAGCACCTGTTTGTGTTCACCGGCGACGGTGTGGTCAAGGATTTCCCGGGCAACTATTCGGACTATCGCCTATGGCAGGCCGAAATGGTTGCGCAGACCGAAAAACCGGTTGAGGAGAAAAAAATAAAGCCGCAGAGCCAACGGCCCCGCAAGCTTTCGTTTAAGGAGAAGAGGAGAATGGAAGAACTGGAGCAACTAATGGAGCAGCTTAATGCCGAAAAGGCTGAGCTGGAAGCATTGTTTGCATCGGGTTCCGGTGAGGATATCCAGGCCAAGTCGGCCCGATATTCGGAAGTCAACTCCGCTCTCGACGAGGCGGAGCTGGAGTGGCTGACCCTGTCGGAGATTTAAAGGCGGTTCAGGCGGTCAAAGTCCTGATGCTGGAAGCCTGCCTGATGAAGGTTATAGGCCTTGTTGCGGTCCGACAGGAAAATCGGTTCGTCTGGTTCAGTGTAGCGCGACGAAGTGAGCGCTTTGGTGCGGTCAACGTCGGGCGACTGGATGCCGGCCAGTCCGAGCAGCGTCGGGGTGAAGCTCTGCGAGGAGCTGACCTTTGACTGCTGGTGGAGCAAGGTCTGGTTGAACATTGTAGGGTTGCGATGTTTCAGCGCGGGGGTCATATAAACCAGCATCGGAACGTGGAGCTGGAAGTAGGTCGGGGTGGGCGAAGCGTGGAGGAAACGGCCGCGGGAATCGTCGTAGATGTCTTCGCCATGGTCGGAGGCGTAGACCATGCCACCAACGCAGTTAACCGAGTCGAGGCGTGAAATAACCTCATAGAGCAGATTGTCGGTGTGGCGAATGGAATTATCGTAGGCGTTGACCAGCTGGCCGCGGTTGGCCTGGGTTGCGTCGGTAGTTTTGTCGGGGATGAAGTAGGCTTCTTCGCGCGGATATCGGTCGAGGTAGTTGAAGTGCGAGCCATATTGATGCAGAACAATCAGCAGTTTGGTGTCTTCGCGGGCCAGCAGCGAGTCGAGCTGACCGAGCATGTCTTTGTCGTAGAGGCCCTCAACAATCTGGCCGGGCTGGGGTTCGCGCATGAAAATGGTAGTGTCGGCCTCCTCGGCGAAAAAGTCGATATAGGAGTGGTTGCGGCACTGCATTGAAACGTAGGCGGTTTTGAAGCCGGCCTCTTTGAATGCGGTTATAACCGATTTGGATTCGTTGATTTTGCTGTCGAAGTTGCCTGCGGTAAGGTTCGACAGGAGCAGCGGAACTGCCTTGTGGGTGGTGTTGCTTTCCGACAGGGTGCGTCCGAAACCGGCCAGGGTGCCGGCAGGGAGCGAGCAGAGGCGCGGAGTGGTGAAGCGGTCGTAGCCAAACAGCTGCCAGTTGTCGGCGCGCGAAGTTTCGCCAACCACTGCAACATAGACCTCGCGGAGTTTGTCGGGACGGGTAGAGTGGGCGTGGTAGGTTGCGTCGCTGCTGGTGGTTTCGTAGTGGCTGCCGGCATATGAGCGGTTTACTGCGGTTGAGAGATTTGCAATTACATTGACCGGATAGAGGTCTTCGTCGATGCAATAGTAGGGTTCTTCAAACATGCAGCTGGCAAGAACGATGCCGCCGCTGACGCTGAGTAGCATCGCTCCGGTGCGGCAGCGGCTCAGGGTGCGGTCGGAGGTGCGGACCTTGCGGAACATGGAAATGGCGGCCAGGACAATCAGCGGCAGGTAGAGGGCAACGACGATTGCGATTGCCGGGCCGAGATTGTTGAGCAGTTCGCCAGCCTCGCTGGGGTTGGTGGTAGCCACGTTGAGGAACATATCCACTCCGATAATCGAACCGTCGGCATAGAGGAAGAGCAATACGATCTGAAAAGCGGCCAGGGCCATGAACGGAATCAGCAGGAGCACGTTGGTGCCGGGGCGGTTGCGCCAGGTGAGCAAAAACAGCAGCAAACCTGCGGGGAGCAGAATGTTTGCTCCGGTTTCGAGCAGGGTCATGTGGCTCATTATGCTAAGAGCCACATTGGGAATCATCAGGAAGATGAAAGTCAGCGCAATCAGGATGCGCGCAATAATGTTGTTAGTCCGGTTGGAGGTCGGTTTTGCGTCAGAATGCTTCATTGATACTAAATACTAATCCGTTTTGGTTTTGGCCGAAGCCGTAGTCAACGCGCACGTTGACTCTATGTTTGAACTCCCAGCGAATGCCAACGCCGGCATTCCAGAGAGCATGGCCCTTAAAAATCATTTTTGCCGAAGGGAAAACCTCGCCAACGCCGCCCCAAACAACTGCGCCGAAGCGGTTCCAGATGTATTGGCGGAGTTCAACGCACGCTTCGGCGGCGCATTTGTCGTTATAACGGCCGTCCCAGTAGCCGCGCATGGAGCTCGAGCCGCCCAGAGTAGACATCATGCCCCAGGGGGTGTTGCCGTAGGTAAAGCGGGCGTGGAAGTTGGTTGCCATTACACAGCCGCGCCACAGGCGCTGATAGAAGTTGAATGTTCCTTCGGTGGCCGAGAAGGCATATTGGTTGCCCAGGAATTTGGGAGCGAAGAGCTGGTCAATGCGGCCGTAGATGCCTTCGTAGGCATTGTAGACGTTATCGCGGGTGTCGACCACCAGCGCAACTCCCCAAACGTCGGAGAAAGTGCGGCGTTTCTGGTCGCGCCAGAGTTCGGGGTTGGGGCGCGATTTTGCGTCGTAGTAGCTCAGCTGCGCAACCGGTCCGAGATAAACGGGCGAGTCACCCAGACGGAACAGAGCGGCGGCATGGGCTTTGGCAACCCATTTTTTATATTTCACCATGAGGTCGTCGCGATGGTTCTGAGCGTAGCCGATGCCCCAGTAGCGGTCGGGCTGCGACGAGAAGAACATGTCGTAGTAGAGCCAGATTTTGTCGCCTTTGAAGTAGCTGGAGCCGTCGATGCCGACTTTATAGTAGCCGGTAACGGAGGCGTCGCCATAGAGGCTGAACTGCGAGGCCGGGCTGATGGTGTCGGTCAGGTCGCGGTGGTAGATGCCGGCGGCCACGATGCCGATGCCGAATTTGGTGTCTTGAGAATAGTAGGGACCGCCAATTACGCTGAAATCAAGTTTTTTGGCCGGCTTGACTTCGTTGGAGCCGGAAACATAATCCATGAATTTTTGAATCAGATTTCTTTTCGGGGCGGGAGAAACTGTGGTAGAGTCGGTCTGCCCGAAGGCTGAAAACGACAATGCCAAAATGCATAATGATATAAATTTTTTCTTATCCACAGTTGAAACGTTAATATAAAAAAGTAGTAGCTGCAGGCCGTTTGTCCGACCTACAGCTACTAAACGTTTACAACCGGTGGATTGTTCAGTCGACCACGAATTGAATTTTCGGGGTTGCTGCGGCTGCTGAATTTGAGCGAACCTGAATGAAGGCGCGATAGACTCCGGGCTCCAGATTGGCGGTGAGCGACGAGCCGCTGAAAGTCCGGTCGAGTTCAACGTCGCCGTTGAGGTGTTCAACCACCAGGCGGTTGGTTGACTGGGCAACTTCGGTCAGCAGTTCGAAGTTTACTTCGCCGTTGGCAACAGCGGCCGAAATCTGGGCCGACGGAGTGTTGTCGATCATGAAGTTTACCGTGCGCTCGGCCCAGTTGCCGTCGGCATCGAGAGCCGCGAGAGTTGCCGAGTGGTTGCCGAAGCCGAGCTGGTCGGTGGTGAAGTCAACGGTATAGGTGCCGTCGGAGTTGAGGCGAACCAGGTGGCCAACATTGGTTATGGCTGTGTCGTCGACGCGCAGACGCAGCGGGCTGATAATCGCCGTTGCGTGAGCCAGGCCGGCGGGAGCGCTGATTGTTGCGCTGATGTGGGCTTTGTGCTTATGGTTTGCGGCGGCGTCGCTGACTTGGGCGGTCAGGGCGGTAATGCTGATAGGCTCGGCTTCAGAAGGGTTGGCGGAGCCGGTTCCGGTAAAGGCGATGCCGTCAATGTAGCCCAGACCGCGCTCGGTTGCGTCGGCACTAACGGCAAAGGCCTGGATTCGGTGGGTTCCTTCGGTGGAGGTTGTCGGCGCCTTGACGCTGACGGAGAAGCGGCCGTTGGTTACGCGGCCGATGGTCTGGCCGATGACTTCCTGGTCGGTGTCGACCGACGGCAGCTCAACCGAGCAGTTACCAACGGTTTTGTAGGTTCTGATAGGGTCATAGAACGTCAGCACGATGTTGCCGTTGAAACCGGCGTCGAGGTTGCCGTTGAGGTCGGTAACGAAGCCGCTGACGGTTGACTGCGAGTTGGTGCTCAGTTGATTTTCGGCAATGGGGTTTACGGTTACGCGATGAGTCGGACGATAGACCGGCAGCATCGGGTCGCCGATGAGGTTGAAATCGAGGGTGTTGGCAATGGCGCTCTTCTTGTCGTAGTTCTTTGTGATGAACGAGCTTGCGGCGGCGCTCCATATTTTGCCTATGGGGGTGCGGTCGGTTGCGCTTTCGAAGCTTTTAACGTATTCTATGCCGAGGTTTTCGTTATGTTCCGGATAGACTTCACGGCCGGCTGAAATAACGGTCAAAGCGCCGCCGTGGGGGTTGGCGGTCAGTGCGCCGGCCAGGGTTTTGTCGTAGAGGTCGAACGAGGCTACATGGCAGGAAGCAATGAACATGAACGGCGCTTTGCCGGGATAGGAGCTCTGGTTGGCAAGAGTCAGGTCAAACAGATAGTCGGTAGTGGTTGTCGAACCGGAAATCTGAGTGGCGGAGCCGTGGCCGAAGAAGGCGTAGAACTGCACGCCGCGTGAAAGCGCCTGACTGTGGACTTTTTTAAGCAGGTTGTTGTTTTTGTCGTTGAAAATGTTGGAGGCGCAGCGGGTAACGGTCACGGTCTTGCCGATTGTCTGAGGGTCGAATGCAGCAAGCATACCCTCGGCGTCGCCCAAGTGGGTGCGCTGCCGGTCGTTGGCGGTTGAAAGGTCAGAGGCAAAAAGGGCGTTGCCCACCGAGGGATAGGTCGGCAACTCAGTCAGGTAGGTTTCGACTTTGCTGTAATAGTCGTTGATTTCCGAAACCGACGAGAAGGGCAGGCGGCCAACGCCAATGGTTATCGGGTTCTGGAACACCTGAAGCATTGCCTGGCGCTCGGCCCAGAGAGTGGTGCCGCTGTAGGGTTCGCCGGTGGTTACGAAGAACAGGTCGGCGCAATAGCTCGTGGTGAGGGTCTTGGCCTGGGTGTAGTCTTCGCATTCGGCGGTGACTACATAAGGCGAGGTTTCGTTGATTCGGTCGCGGTTCTGCGGGGTGCCGGGGCCGAGCATCAAAACGCCTTTCAGTTTGCCGGGATTGCGCTGGGCCAGGTGGCTGACAAAGCGGCGCACTGCTTCGGGCGAAATGTTGCCCGAGCCAAATTCGTTGAAAATCTGCAATTGGTCGCAAACGGCAACGTCCAGTCCCTGCAGGCGGCTATGGAGCTCGGCAATTTTCTGAGCGGAGGCCATCAAGGGCGTTGAGGTGACAATCAGCATGTCGGGCGTTTCGGTTGCGTGGAGATTCTGATTGGCAACTTTGCCTAAGATTTCGGGCGACGGCTGCTCGGCGGCGCTGTTGAACGCAATAACCTCGTTGGGGTGATATGACACGGAAGCGGGGAGCGAGCCATATGCTTTATCGGCTTCAGTTGCGAGCTCAACGTTTTTAATTGCGAGCGGATTGGTAACGTTCCATACCTTCCAGTTCTGGCCCGAAACGCCGCTCAGCTCAAAAGTGGAGTGAGCGGTGCTCCAGTTTTTGAAATACATGAGGGTCTGGGGGCGGACGTCAACCTCATTGGTGCGGTCATACATCAGGGCGAAGTAGTCGAGCGCGCAAGGTTTCGACATGTTGGCCGATTGGGGCAGGTAGAAGCTGACGCTGTGGGTCTGCTCCTCAACCGTTAGCGGAAGAGTCAGGTGCTGCGAGCGGAGCGAAACTTCGTAAACGTTTTTGCCGGAAATGATTGCCGGGCTGTGGCCAACGCTCGAGTCGGCGGTGATTCCGTCGGAGAAAGAGGTGTAAACGTAGTTCGATCCCACCATCAGGGTCGATGCGGTCATGGTGCTGTAATAGAGCGTTGCGTCGCCCGAGGCCAGGTGGTCGACCTTAAATTCGTGGGTCAACGTGTTGGTTTGGCTGATCTGGCTGTTCTCGATATACCATACGCCGCCTTCGGAAACCAGAACGTCGTCTTTTTCGTGCATGTAAACAGCCTGGTGGCTGGTGAGCGAATTTGCACCGAAGTCGGTCGGGGCCTGAATCGAGGAAAAGGTTGTTGCGCCGTTGTCAACGTCGGAAAGGAAATATGTTGCGCCGTAGCTGTTGGCATGGCGCAGGTGGTCAATGGCATATTTCGCCATCGGGCCGGTGCGCCAGATTTCAGGTGAGCAGTCGTAGTTGTCGGCCAGGTAGAAAACTATTTTTCTTTGTTCCGGCAGGTTGAGCGTGTGAATTTGCGAGAGGTCGCCCGGAATGGTGGTCGACGAATGGCTGAGCAGCAGGGTAGGTGAGTAACCGTAGACCTTAACCGCTTCGGGGTTGGAATAGCCCATTTCGGCGAGCTGGTCATAGGTAAGCTGATAAACGCCGTCGGCCATAATCCGCATTTTGGTCCAGTTGCCGGTTGCCATTATCGAGGCATCGGGCATAGCGGCCATGGCGGAGAAGCCGAGGGTTAGCATTGCGGAGAGATATAGAGCTTTTTTCATGAATCTAAATAGAATGATTGGCTTATTTTATGTTGAAGCTCAGAACCTCGCTGTCGTCGAGGCTGAGCGAAATGTGGTCGTTGATTGAAACCGGCTGCGGTGCATCCGGTAGCATCAGGGCAATTATGTCGCCGTTTTTAACAGTGGCGGCCTCCGATATTTCGCATAGCAGCGAAACCGCCTCGGCCGGGAGCTCGCCGGCCGGGAGCCAGTTGCCGCAAACCACCGCGCTGTCCATGAAGTCAATCGCAGGGCATTGGTCGGCCTCGGCAACCCAAAGCAGGGTAACGGCGTCGATGTAGCGGTTGGCAAACTTAGGCGAAATGTTCTTGCCGAGCTTGCAGATTCTGAATGCCAGCGCACGGCTCCAGCGCCAGTTCTCGCCGAAATCGGGCATGAACCAGGGCTGACGGTTGCGCCCCAGTGCCGAGTCGGCGATGATGCGCAGCGTTGACGGTGTTTTGAGCAGAATCTTCATTTGCGTGCAAGAAGCTGATTATAGATTAGCGCAAGGTCGGAATAGAGTGGAGTGTCTTGCACAACAATATTGTCGGGCACCCTCAGCTTATGCGGGGTGAAGTTCCAGAGGGCGCGGATTCCGGCAGCTACCGCCATGTCGGCAACCTCCTGCACAACGGCGTGGGGAACGGTCAGGATGGCAATCTCGGCCTTAAGTGCCGCAATGCGCTCGCGGTGCTCGCTGACGTTAAACACCGGGGTAGGGGCCTGAGGGTTAATCTTGGTCGGGTCGATGTCGAAACCGCCAACGATGTTGAGACCGTAGTTTTCCAGGCCGCGGTCGCTCAAAAGGGCGCCGCCAAGCGAGCCAACGCCGAAAATAACCGCGGCATGGCCGCGGCGGAAGCCGAGGAAATCGGCCAGGGCATTGTCGAGCGACGCAACGTCGTAGCCAATACGCGTTTTGCCGCGAACGTTGAGATAGCTCAGGTCTTTGGCAATCTGCGAGGCATCAACGTTGAGCTCGCGCGAGAGCTGAGTGCTCGTAACGTTGGCCACGCCCTGAAGGCGCAGCCGGCCCACGTAGGCCAGATACCATGGCATACGTTGCAGCGATGGCTTGGGAATCAGCTCAACGGCAACATTCTCAAGCGATGTTTTACGACTCAGACTCATTTATTAAGTGCGAATGTGTATTTATATTGGATGCAAAGATACAACTTTTTTCTCAATATTTAAAATGGTTTTCATAAATTGGAATATTTTTGGTCAGGAAGGTGGTGGAAATCTCAAAAATTTTTCTTAAATTTGCACTCAAAATATAAGTGACCGTATTCAACTGAATTATGATAGAAGAAGAAAAATCAGGCGCCGAATATGGCGCAAGTTCCATTCAGGTGCTTGAAGGCCTGGAGGCTGTCAGAAAGCGTCCGGCTATGTATATCGGCGACATATCGGCCAAGGGTCTGCATCATCTTGTTTATGAGGTGGTCGATAACTCTATCGACGAAGCTCTTGCCGGATATGCAACTCATATTGAAGTATTCATCAACGAAGATAACTCGATCACGGTAGTCGACAACGGCCGCGGTATTCCCGTGGATATGCACGCCAAAGAGAAGAAGAGCGCCCTCGAGGTGGTTCTGACCGTTCTTCATGCCGGCGGTAAGTTCAACAAGGATTCCTATAAGGTTTCCGGCGGTCTGCACGGCGTTGGCGTTAGCTGCGTGAACGCTCTGTCGACCTATCTGCGCGCCGAAGTTCGCCGCAACGGCAAGATTTACATGCAGGAATATTCATGCGGCAAGCCCACCAGCGAGCTGACTGTTATTGGTGAGTCGGATACGACCGGTACGACCGTAACGTTCAAGCCCGACGGCTCGTTTTTCGTTGAGACCGTTTATAACTACGACACTCTGGCCAACCGCCTGCGCGACCTGGCATTCCTCAACGCCGGCATTTCGCTGACGCTGACCGACCTGCGCGAACGCGATGCCGACGGCAATCCCCGCTCCGAGCGTTTTTATTCCGAAACCGGTCTGGAGGACTTTGTGCGCTACATCGATGCCAAACGCACCCCGCTGATTGAACAGGTTATTCACCTCAACACCGAGCGCCAGGGCATACCGGTTGAAGTTGCGCTGACCTACAACACCGACTATAACGAAAACATCTATTCTTTCGTTAATAACATCAACACCTATGAAGGCGGTACGCACCTGACAGGCTTCAAGCGCGCTGTCGGCTTCACAATCAAGAAGTATGCCGAAGACAATAAGATGCTCGAAAAGCTGGCCAAGGACAAAATCGAACTGACCAGCGGCGACTACATGCAGGGCCTGACCGCCGTTATTTCGGTTAAGGTTATGGAACCGCAGTTTGAAGGCCAGACAAAAACCAAGCTCGGCAACAACGAGGTTATCGGTGCCGTTCAGACCGCAGTAGCAGAGGCTATGCGCGACTATCTGGAAGAACACCCCAAGGAAGCTAAAATAATAACCGACAAGATTATTCTTTCGGCAACCGCCCGCCATGCCGCCCTGAAGGCTCGCACCGAAGTTCTGCGCAAATCGCCCTTGGGCGGTGCCGGTCTGCCCGGCAAACTCGCCGACTGCTCGAGCCGCATTGCTGAAGATTGCGAACTATTCATTGTCGAAGGTGACTCTGCAGGCGGTTCCGCAAAGAAAGCGCGCGACCGCCACACGCAAGCTATTCTGCCAATCCGCGGTAAGATTCTGAATGTTGAAAAGGCATCTAAGACCAAAATCTTTGAAAATCAGGAAATCACCGCTCTCTATCGCGCTCTCCGTGTGGTTCCCAGTCAGGAAGAAGGCAAGGAAGACGACGTGGACATCAGCAAAATCGCTTACCACAAGATTATCATCATGACCGATGCTGACGTCGATGGCTCTCACATCGACACCCTGCTGATGACTTTCTTCTTCCGCCGCATGCGTTCGGTTATCGACAACGGCTACCTCTACATCGCTTCGTCGCCGCTCTATAAAGTGAGCCAGAAGAACGGCAAGCGTGCCGAATATTGCTGGGACGACCGTCAGCTTCGCGAAGCCATCGACTCCATAGGCCAGGGCGCACAGGTTCAGCGCTATAAAGGTCTGGGTGAAATGGACGCCAAGGAGCTGAAGGAAACCACAATGGATCCTGAAAACCGCATTCTCAAGCAGGTTAACATCAGCGATGCTATCGAAGCAGACCGCGTGTTCTCCATGCTCATGGGTGAGGATGTTTCCGTTCGTCGCGACTTTATTGAAGCCAACGCTGCCTACGCCAACATCGACGCATAATTTTTCTGAGAATAATTCAAGCCTGTCGCCGAGGTATTAAACCGAGGGGCAGGCTTAATTGTTAAAATATTGTTATGAAAGCATCCCTCAAACCAAAACGTGGCTCCGAAAAACTCTTTGACGAGATTGCCGCGTTCATTAAACAGCAGAAGAACAACACGTTCAACTATAAGCAAGTGTCGGCTGCCATAGGGGCCAAAACCGGCCCGAAGCAGCGCGAAGTTGCAATGCGCCTCTATGAGCTATCGCTCGACGGCGAAATCATCGAGGTGGCCCCCGGCAAATATAAGGCTCCGAACCGGAGCAACTATATGAGCGGCACTTTTGTTCGCCGCAGCAATGGCAAGAATTCGGTTATTACCGACGAAGATGGCGAAAGCATCTTTGTTGCCGAAAGCAACTCCATGCATGCGCTCAATGGCGACAAGGTGCGGGTAATGGTTTCGGCCGCACGTCGCGGCGCCGAGCCTGAGGCAGAAGTAGTTGAGATTACCGAGCAGGCCGACCATTCATTCATTGGCGTGCTCACCGTTGAGCGCGGCTATGCGCTGCTCAACACCGACTCGAAATTTCTTGCAACAGATATTTTTATTCCTAAAGATAAACTTCGCGGCGGCAAGACCGGCGATAAGGTAGTTGCCCGAATCACCTCCTGGCCCGAAAAAGCCAATATGCCCAAGGGCGAAGTAATTGACGTCTTGGGTAAGAGCGGCGACAACAACACCGAAATCCATGCCATTCTTGCTGAATTCGGTTTGCCGTATAAATATCCGGAGTCAGTTGAACGTGCAGCCAAACGCATTGGACCCGGAATCACTCCCGAGGAAGTTGCCAAGCGCGAGGACTATCGCGACGTTCTGACCTTTACCATTGACCCGAAAGACGCTAAGGACTTCGACGATGCCCTTTCGATTAAGAAGCTGAAAAACGGCCATTATGAAGTCGGAGTGCATATTGCCGACGTTACTCACTACGTTCGCCCCGAAACATCGCTCGACAAGGAGGCACAGAAGCGCGCCACCTCAATCTATCTGGTTGACCGCGTCGTTCCTATGCTTCCGGAGCATCTTTCGAACGGAATTTGCTCGCTCCGCCCAAATGAGGAGAAGCTGACTTTCAGCTGCATATTCGAAATGGATGAGAATGCCAATATCTATAACCAGCGCATAGGCAAAACCGTTATCCGCTCGGACCGTCGCTACGCCTACGAGGACGCTCAGGACATTATCGAAACCGGCCAGGGCGACTATGCCGAAGAACTCCTTGTGCTCGACAAGATTGCCAAAGCATTGCGCGCCGAACGCTTCAAAAAGGGCGCTATGGAATTTGACCGCGCTGAAGTCAAGTTCAATCTCGATGAAAAGGGTAGGCCGATAAGCGTATATTATAAGGTGTCGAAAGATGCCAACAAGCTGGTTGAGGAACTGATGCTGCTGGCAAACCGCACTGTGGCTACCTTTGTCGGCAAAGTCCCGCCGAACCGCAAGGCAAAAGCGTTTGTTTACCGCATTCATGACCAGCCCGATGAACAGAAGCTGAACGACCTGGCAACCTTTGCATCGGCTTTCGGTTATAAAATCAAAACTCACGGCTCTCCGCGCGAAATTAACCGTTCTATCAATCAGATGCTGATGGAGGTTAAGGGTAGGGGCGAGGAAAATCTGCTTTCGACCCTTGCAATCCGCAGCATGGCCAAAGCGGTATATTCGGTCGACAATATCGGTCACTATGGCTTGTGTTTTGACTACTATACCCATTTCACATCGCCTATCAGACGTTATCCCGACATGATGGTTCACCGTTTGCTGGCCAAGTATCTCGACGGCGGCCGCTCGGCCAATGTTGAAAAGCTTGAGGAGCAATGTGAACACTCCAGCAAAATGGAGCAGACGGCTGTTAGCGCCGAGCGCTCGTCGATTAAGTATAAGCAGGTTGAGTTCATGCAGGACCGCATAGGCGAAGATTTTGCCGGCGTGATTACCGGTGTGACCGAATGGGGGCTTTATGTTGAACTGACCGAGAACCTATGCGAAGGCCTGATTCCCATTCGCGACCTGGGCGACGATTACTATGAACTCGATGACCGCAACTATAGGCTCGTTGGTCGTCGCAGCGGCCGCTCATTCCGTCTGGGCGACGAAGTAATAGTCAGGGTTGCGCGCACTGACCTGCAGCGCAGACAGCTTGATTTTGTGCTCGTTGGCGATGCCGGCAACGGTTTGCAGCGCCAGCCGCAGCCCAAACCGCGCAAGCGCGACCACGTAACAACCGGCTCACGCCGCAAATAACATCTGATTTTCGCGGCTCCAACCCTGGGTTGAATTGCGCAGCTGAAGGGTCAGGAGCTTGCCGTCATACTGGTGCAGCATCTCGTGGAGGTGTTGCATCAGTTCCTTTAGGGAAGTAACGCCGGAAATCGAGAGCTGAAGCAGCCGGTTGCCTCGGTCAAGAACGGTTACGAACAGTTTGTCGGTGATAGATATTTTTGCCATAATCTTTAATTCTTTGATTTACACTGCAAAGTAACTCAGAGTTTGGGAATCTGAATTGCCCACATCAAATAATAGATGTTAATTTTGCTTTCTCAGCGGCAAAATCTACGCTTGGAGTCTGAATGAATGTGAAAAAATGCGTAAATTTGCAGTCAAATATCACATTCACACATAACTACACACGCATTTATGCAGAAAAATTATCTCTTTAGCGTTCTTGCAGCGGCCGGAACGCTTTCGGCTACATTGTTTACAGGGTGTGTTGACGAAAACTACAGCTTCGACGACATCGACACCACGATGAAATTCGAGGTAAACGATCTCGTCCTGCCCCTGAATCTTGCCCCCGTTACTCTAAGCGACCTCGTTGACCTTTCGGACGAGGATGGAATTGAAATCATCAATGACCAGTATGTTCTCCTCAAGGAGGGTTCGTTCGACAGCCAGGAAGTTAATATCGGCGCTATCCACGCCAATCCGACCGGTGAGAACTCGCCTAAGTTTAATTTTCCGATTCCGCTGGTAGCTCAGGGTGTAGCGGTTGATATTCCCACATATCTCCATAAGTTTAATTATAACTACGACAACGTTGATAAATATATTATCGATTTGGTTGACGGTCAGGTTGACTTGACTCTGAGCCTGCATCTGATTACCAAATATGACGACGGCACTCCGATTGACTGCAACTTCAACAATCTGAAGGTTGTTCTACCCAAGGGATTCTACGGCACACTCGACGACGGACGCAAGATTGATGCCACGACATCCAATGTCGTTACCGTGGCCAATGCCACTACCGGCAACAACGGCGTGTTTACCCTCGATTTTCATGTGACCGAATTTAACTATGCTGCCACCGGCGCTACGCTCGCCGACGGTAAGTTTGCCCTCAGCACCGAAATGGGCGTTGAATCGGGCAAGTTGATTGCCAACAGCTCACGCCAGGGCGCCGGTAACCTCGGTGTTGAAATGACGATTTCGAGCCTCGAGGTTAAATCGTTTACCGGTACGGTTTACTACGATATCGACGAAATGAACACTCTGTCCGACATTTCGCTGTCGGATCTGCCCGACGTTTTGACCGATAAGCGTAACCAGATTTCGCTGCGCAATCCTCAGCTCTACCTGTCGATTACTAACCCGCTGGGTCAGTATAAAGTACAGGCTTCGACCGGTATGGAGATTACTCAGGTTCGCCCTGAAGGTGAAGCCGTTCAGTCCGCAATGCTGGCCGAACGCATTGAAATCGCCGGCGTTGAGGGCGTTCAGAATTTCTGCCTGCTCCCTGATCCAGATGCCGATATTAAAATGTATGACAAATTCCCCGGTGCGAAGAAGCTGAAGTTCACCAACTTTAATAATATCGTTTACGGCGATGGCCTGCCTGAGGCGCTGAAGGTTGATTTTGCCTCTCCGATGCTCAACCGCCAGACGGTTAAGAACTTCCCGCTCGGCGTAAATCTTGGTGCAATCGGCGGCGAATACACTCTTTTCGCTCCTCTGGAACTCGGCGAGAACTCGCTTATTTACTACGAAGATGAAGCAACCGACTGGGGCCTGAGCTCCGACAGCGACGAGCTCGACATTCGTTTGCTCTCGATTGATGCCGACGTTACGAGCAACCTGCCCATCGGCGTTGAACTGACTGCCACTCCGCTGAATGTTGACGGTGAGGAAATCAAGGACGTGATCGTTACGCCCGTTCATGTTCCCGCTAACGGCCAGGAACACATCCTTATCAAGATGACCGGCAACATCAAGCAGCTCGACGGTATGCGCTATAAAGCAATCATCAACTCCGCTGCCGATGCGAAGGCACTTTCGCCCAACTCGTCGCTGACCCTCAAGAACATCAAAGTCAAGGTTTCGGGCAGCTATATCATCAAGGACGAAGATAATGACTAATCATTCCACACACAATATTCTCTATACTTATGAAATCAATTAAAAAGACAATGCTGTGTGTGGCCCTGGCGGTCGCCACTGCTGCCGGCGCTGACGCTCAGAACCGTTCCGGCTATTTTCTCGATAATTATATCTACAACTACCAGATGAACCCCGCAATGGGTCGCGACGGCAAGGGTGAAGTAGGTTTTCCCGGCTTCGGTAGCTTTAACTTAGGCATCAGCAGTAACTTCGGTGCCAGCACGTTCCTGCATCAGATGAACGACGGCCGCATGGTAACTTTCATGCACCCCGACATTCCCGCCTCTGAAGCAATGGACCGTTTCGGCAATCATCTCCGTCTGGGCGTTGACGTTCGCGAAAACATCATCAACGTTGGTTTCCGCGCTTTTGGCGGTTATAACCACATCAGCATCAATGCCGTTTCGGGCGCTCAGTTCCGTTTGCCCAAATCGCTCTTCTCCTTTATGAAGGAAGGCATTACCAACCGCACCTATGATATCGGCCGCGTTGACCTCCATGCCGATGCCTATGCCGAAATCGCCCTTAACCATTCGCGCGACCTGGGCAAGATTCTGCCCGGCCTGAGAGTCGGTGGTTCATTCAAGTTCCTTGTCGGTATCGGCAATGTCGACGTTAACATGAACAAAGCCGACGTCGAACTCGGAACCGACGCATGGCGCGCAACAACCGACGGTGTTGCCAAAGTCAGCCTCAAAGGTTTCGACTGGAAACTTAACCACGAAGGTCAGATCGACGGTGCCGATATGGACGGTTTCTCCGCTCCCAACGGCTATGGTATGGCCATTGACCTCGGCGCGACCTATGAGTGGAAAGACTTCACTTTCGCTCTTGCCTTTAACGACCTCGGCTTCATTAACTGGCAGCACACCGTAACGGCTGGTACAAACGGCGAACACACTTTCGACTCCAACAACTACATTCTTGACCCGGCCGACATCGATGCCTCGTTTGACCAGATGAAGGATGATGTTACCGACCTTTACGACCTGCGTCCCGAAGGCGAAGCAGGCAATCGCGTGCGAGCTCTTGGCGCAACCATGAACGCCAGCGTTGAATATGCCCTGCCCATGTATAAGAAGCTCAGCTTCGGCCTTCTGAACACCACCCATATGGCTCACCGTTTTGCCTGGACCGACTTCCGCCTGAGCGCCAACATCGTTCCGGTAAAGTGCATCGGCATCAACGTTAACTACGGCATCGGCACTTTCGGCAGCCACTTCGGCTGGATGCTCAACATCGCTCCCAAAGGCTTCAACATCTACTTTGGAATGGAGCGCATGCTCGGCAAACTGTCGAAGCAGTATATCCCCAAGAATCTTAACGCTCAGTTCTCAATGGGTCTTAACTTCCCGTTCTGATTTCAGAGCACGAAAACTAATGAAAACTCCGCACGGGCCGGCAACGGTTTCCGTGCGGAGTTTTTGGTTATGTCGGCGAAAAATGGTAAATTTGCGGTTAAATTGACAACTAAGAAAGTATGAATCGCAAACCGATTATATTAGCGATGCTCGCCCTCGGTGTCATCACAGCCGAGGCTCAGATAAATTCACCGCAGAGCAACGGCTATGAGGCTCGCGCCGCCGCAATGTTGGAAAGCGGTAATTTCCAGGGCTGTATAGATCAGTGCAAAGCCGGTCTGCAGCTGGGCAGCACGCGGCGCCAGCAGTTGCAGTGGCTCGCCGCGGTAGCTGCTTTCAATGGCGGAATGCCCGAAGCGCGCACTTTGCTAACCGCCTATGTGCGCCAGTTTCCAGGAGCTACCAATGTGACCTCTGCCCGGTTGATGCTGGCAACCATAACCTTTTATAGTGGTGAATATAGCCGCGCGCTCGAACAGTTTGCCCGAATTGACGCCGGTCAGCTCAACGACAACGAGCGCGAAGACCTGATCTATCGAAAGGCCTATTCGCTGATGAAACTCGGCGATTTCGGGCAGGCAACGCCGCTGATGCAGTCGCTGGCCCAGACAAGCCGCTACGGCAGCAGCGCCGTTTTCTACGAGGCCTACATGGCGTTTGCCGACGGAGAATATGGCTATGCCATGAGCCTGTTCGAGAAGTGCGACAAGACCAAAGCTCCCGGCAATATGGCCGACTATTACATTGCGCAGATTCTTTTCAGGCAGGCAAAATATGCCGACGCCCTGAATCTGCTCATGCCGTTAATGGCCCGCAAGGATGTAGAGCCTGAGTTCAGCGACGAAATCGAGCGCATTGCCGGCGAATCGTTCTACGCGATAGGCGACGATAACCGCGCAATGGTCTACCTCAACACCTATATCAGCAAGTATGGCGACGAGGCCCCGTTGAGCACTAAATATATTGTTGGCGTTGAGCGCTACCAGACAGCTGACTATGACCAGGCGCTCGAACTGTTGGCTCCGGTCAGCTCGCTCAATGACGCTATGGGCCAGAGCGCAGCATTGACCATGGGGCAGGCGTATCTGGCCAAAGGCAACAATAAGTCGGCGCTGATGATGTTCAACAAGGCCACGCAGCTTGATTTCGACCCGTCGCTGACCGAAATAGCTTACTATAACTATGCAGTGGCGCAGGTCGACGGTGGCCGCATTCCTTTCGGCAACAGCGTGCAGACCCTCGAAGACTTTTTGAAGCGCTTTCCGCGCAGCCGTTATGCCGACAGCGTCAGGGAATATCTCGTCAAAGGCTATATGGCCACCGACGATTATCAAGGCGCACTGAGGTCGCTCAACGCAATTAAGAACTCCAACAGCGAAGCGGTCAAGCAGGCCCGCCAGCAGGTAAACTTTGTGCTCGGAACCCGCGCTTTGCAGGCCGGCAATGCCAACGAGGCGATTTCTTACCTGAAGGATTCGGAGAAATACTCGTCGGCCAACGCCGAGATTGCGCGCCAGGCTGATCTATGGCTCGGCGATGCCTATTATGCCGCCGGCGACTATTCGGCTGCCGCTACGCAGTATCGCAAATTTCTGGCCAAAACGCCGGTTTCGGATCCCAACCGCTCAACCGCGCAATATAATCTGGCCTATTCGTTGTTTGGCGCACGCAACTATGCCGATGCCCGAAAGAATTTTGAGAGCATCGTTGCCGACCGCAACCAAAGTTCTGACGTGAAAGCCGACGGCTATAACCGCATCGGTGACACTTATTACTACGATAAGCAGCTTGCCCAAGCAAAAGAGGCATATCGCAAGGCCTACGACACCAACCCGGGCTCCGGAGATTATTCCTTGCTGCAGATTGCAATGATGGACGGCCACCTTGGCCGGCATCAGGATAAGCTGCAAACCCTGACCGAACTCATAACCAAATTCCCGAAGTCACCCCTTCGCTCAAAGGCTATGACCGAAAAGGCGTTGACCTACGTTGTTATCGGGAACCGTGCTGCTGCAATTGATGAGTACAAGCAGATCGCTACGAACTACAGGGCGACCGCACAAGGCCGCAATGCTCTGCTCCAGTTAGCTATTCTGAGCGATAACAGCGGCGATTCGCAGAGCGCGATTGACTACTACCGTCAGGTGGTTACCAACTATCCGACCAGCTCGGAGGCAGCCTTGGCCGTTGAAGACATGAAGCGCATCTATGGCGAACGAAACAACATCGAGGAACTCAACAGCTTCCTGGAGTCAATCAAGGGCGCTCCGCAGCTCGACGCTACCGAACGTAACGCCATAGCCGCTGCCGGGCTTCTGCGCAAGGCA
Source organism: uncultured Bacteroides sp. (assembly GCA_964508865.1). Lineage (GTDB taxonomy): Bacteria > Bacteroidota > Bacteroidia > Bacteroidales > Muribaculaceae > UBA3263. The sequence goes on from CAZDVP010000004.1 coordinate 34,041, forward strand.
AAGAGCGCCGACAGTGCCGATAGCCGTCTTGCAACCGCCAACGAGCTGTTGGTCAATTATCCTGACGCAGAAGGCGCGGAAGAAGCGCTGAGCATTGCCGCTGCCGCTTATATGGAACTTGGCCTGACCGACAAGGCTTTGAAAACCTATAGTGAGCTCGAGCAAAAGGCTTCGAGCCCAACAATGCGCCATGCCGCCCGAATGGGAATGCTTCGCTCCGCCGCCGAAATGGGCGACGACAAGAGTGTGCTCAGCGTATCGGCCGATATTATTGCCAACGCAGGAGCAGCCGGCGCCGATATCAACGAGGTCAAATTCCGCCGCGCAGTTGCGCTTCATTCAACCGGCAATTCCGCCGAAGCGCTCAATCTCTGGAAAGAGTTGAGCAAATCAATGTCGACACTCTATGGCACCCGTTCCGCATTTGAAATTGCCGACCATTATTTCCGCCAGGGTCAGCTCGACAAGGCTGCATCTCAAGCCGAAAGCATTATTGACGCAAATCCGCCGCAGCCCTATTGGCTGGCAAGAACGTTTATTCTCTACAGTGATGTTTTGCGTGCTCAGGGTTCAGACTTTGAAGCCGACGAGTACCTGAAGGTGCTCCGCTCGAACTATCCCGGCACCGAAACCGATATTTTCCTGATGATTGACAAACGCCTGCCTCAGAAATGAAAACAAGATATTCTTTATCGCTCTGCGGGCTGCTGATTGCGGCAGCCGTGAGCGCTCAGGATTTAAATACAGAAATTACCGTTAACCACGAAGTGGTTCCGGAGGAGCAGGCTGCTACACGTCTGCGCATCCTCCCGCAGATTTCATTGCCAAAGGTCAATGTTGGCCGTCTGCCGGCCGCCTCGCGTTTCCTGCCGGCTGAAATCTCGCCTTATATTATTCCGCTTTCGCCTGCTGCTTATCTCGACAAGGAGCGAAGCTATCCTTTCCGCGGGTATGCGATGCTCGGCTACGGCCCGGTTTATAATCTCGAAGGCTCGTTTGGCTACAAGCTGGTTCAACGACAGAATCTTTCGGTTAATGCCCTCGCTCAGTTCGATGGCATGAGCTACAGGCGCGGTTACCGCAAGCTGCCGCCATTCATGAGCGGTTACACCGACAAAGATTGTTTCCGTCGCCAGGCTGTTGCTGCCGGGGCCGATACCCGCTGGACAACGTCGAAAGGCACGCTGACCGGTTCGGTTATGTATCAGTTCACTGACTATAACTTCCCGATTCTGCAATTGCAGATTCCCCCGGTTACCGACAGACACAAAATTGACGCCAATCAGGCCATGGTTAACGTAGGGTGGGGAAGCAACTACAAGAATCTTGACTATTCCGTCGGGTTCGATTACTCGATGATTTATCTCGGCAAAGGAAATGCCAATAATAACCGCGTGGCGGTTAAGGGAGCAGCTTCGTGGCGCACTTCAACCAAGTCGGCCCTGAGCGTTGATTTAGGTTTCAGTATAGCTCACTCCGAGATAACAAACAATAAAGGGATAGTTCACATTGTTCCGCGCTACTCCTTTGCCGTCAATCAATTCAAGCTGCGCATAGGAGCGGATGTGGATGTCTGCACGGGCAATGTTTCTTACAGTCCTCGGCTGTTGCTCTCGCCTGACCTTGATGTTGTGTGGCAGCCCTCAAATTTCTTTAATATCTGGGGCAAAGTCAGCGGACGCATGGACGATAATTACCGCGGCAAGCTGTTTGACCTGCAGCCATATCTGCTGGCTGATTTCGATGCGGGAATGTCGAGAATCTACGATGGCGAAATCGGCATGACTTTCGGTCCTTTCCGCGGTGGTGCAATTCAGGTTTTCGGCGGTTATACGATTGCGAAAGACTGGTATATCCCGGCAATTGCAACCGGAATGCTCGAGGCTTGGGACGTTAACGGTTTCCACGGCGGAGTTGCGGTCAGCTACGACTGGCGACGCTATATTTCAACTAATCTCCGCCTTGAGGTTGCCGAGAGCCCGCGCGGTAACTATTCGCGTGGCTATGCATTGTGGGGCGACCACGCACGGTTCAACCTGAGCTATAACCTCACTGCCCGCCCGATTGATAATCTTTCAATTAACCTTGGCTATCAGCTGAGAGTGGGTCGCCAAAAGCAACTCGCAGCCGGCAAGAATATGAACCTTTGCAACATCAGCAACCTTACGGTAGCAGTCAACTACCGCATTGACAGCCGCTGGTCAGTGTTCCTGCGCGGAGAAAATCTTTTGAATCAGAATTGGTATTTAGGTCCGGCAGTGCCCTGTCAGGGAATTATGGGTATGGCCGGTGCTTCATATTTATTTTAAAAAACATTATGAAAATCAACAATCTAACAGAGCAAAATTCGTTGCTGAGCCAGTATATGATGGAGCTTCGCGACGTTAACGTACATGGCGATATGCTTCGTTTCCGCCGCAATCTGGAGCGCATTGGCGAAATCATGGCCTATGAAATCTCCAAAACCCTCCAATTCTCTGACGAAGAGATTCAGACTCCGCTGGCTCCGTGTGTTTGCCGGAAGCTGAGCGAAAAGGTTGTTTTGGCAACGATTTTCCGTGCCGGTTTGCCGTTTCATCAGGGATTTCTGAACTACTTCGACCATTCGGAAAACGCTTTTGTGTCGGCCTATAGAAAATATAAGGAAAAGGAGAATTTCGACGTTTTCATTGAATATATCGCATCGCCCGATTTGAATGGAAAAACCGTTATTTTGTGCGACCCGATGCTGGCAACCGGAACCTCGATGGAACTCAGCTACCGCGCTTTGCTGACCAAGGGCGAGCCTGCCCACGTTCATGTTGCATCCGTGATTGCCTCTGAAGCCGCAATCGAATATGTTAAAAAGACCTTCCCGGTCGATAAAACCACCGTTTGGTGTGCAGCTATCGACCCTGAAATCAACGATCATTCCTATATCGTTCCCGGTCTTGGCGATGCCGGTGATTTGGCTTATGGCGAAAAGCTATGAGTATTAAACCGAAGTCATATGGTTTGGCGTTCGTATTGGTGACGCTGTTGTTCCTGTTCTGGGGACTCGCCAACAATATGAACGACACGCTTTTGGCAGCGTTTAAGCGAATATTGTCGCTGAGCGACCTGCAAACCTCTCTGGTGCAGTTCGCGTTCTATGGCTCATATTTTTGCTTTGCGTTGCCGGCCGCGCTGTTTATCAAGCGTTTCAGCTATAAGAGCGGCATTATTCTCGGTTTGTTGGTTTATGCGTTAGGAACAATATTGTTCACTCCGGCAGGAAATGCACGTAGCTTCGGCTTTTTCCTGATTGCCATTTATGTTATGGCGGCCGGTTGCACGATTCTGGAAACTACTGCCAACCCGCTGATAATGCTGTTAGGCAAGCCGGAAACCGCAACACGGCGACTGAACATAGCTCAGTCGTTCAATCCGCTGGGCGCAATCATCGGCATTCTGATGAGCCGCCATTTGATTCTTGAGCGTCTGCATCAGGTCGATGCAGCGGACCGCAGCATGATGAGTCAGATGGATTTGGTTTTGATTCAGAAGCAAGAGTTCAGCGCTGTTTCGGTAACTTATTTCATAATAGGGTGTGTGTTGGTTCTGCTCACCTGTGTGATTGCCTTTTCGCCGATGCCTTCGGACCGCGACAACTCCAAACTCAGTGCGCCGCTGGGCGAATTTCTCAAGGAGCTTTGGAAGCGCAAGCGTTACCGCTATGGCGTTGTTGCCCAATTCTTTTATGTTGGAGCCCAGACCTGCGTGTGGTCGTTTACCATTCGCTTCGTAACCTCCGAACTGCATATCAACGAGGCATCCGCAAGCGATTACTTTCTGATTTCGATTGTTCTGTTCACTGCCTGCCGCTTTATCTTCACCGCTCTGATGAAGTATTTCAGTCCGGCTAAACTGTTGGCGCTTTCAACCGCCGGAGCGGTTATGTCTACTCTGGTAGTTATTATGAGCCATGATATCTGGGCGGTTATCGGTCTGGTTTTGATTTCGGCTTTTATGAGCCTTATGTTCCCGACAATCTATGGTTTAGCACTGACCGGAATGTCGGGCGACGGCGTTAAATTCGCTTCGTCGGGGCTAATCATGTCGATTGTTGGCGGCGCGTTGATAACCCCGCTTCAGGGTTTGATAAGCGACGTTACGGAGAATATTTCAGTGTCGTTCTGCGTGCCGCTGATTTGTTTTATAATGATTTTGATTTACTCAATCTCGGTAGTCTATGGAGCCGACAAAAACTGAACGTCCAAAAGTATTTGTTTCCGGATGCTACGATATGCTTCATTCCGGCCATGTTGCGTTTTTTAAAGAAGCCTCGCAATATGGCGACCTGTATGTCGGCATCGGTTCGGATTCAACAATCGAAGAGTTGAAGAAGCGCAAGCCGGTCTATAGCGAGCGCGAGCGTTTGTATATGGTCAAGGCTATTCGCTACGTCAAGGACGCGTGGATTAACCGCGGCTCGGGCCTGATGGATTTTGTCGACACGGTCGAAATGGTGAAGCCCGACGTTTTCGTGGTTAACAGCGACGGTGGCAATGAAACCAAACGTAAATTCTGCGAGGAACGAGGTATTAAATATGTTGTTCTTGAACGAGAACCTGATGCCGGCCTCGTTGCCCGGTCGACAACAAGTCTGCGCACCGATGTGAAGACCCAGCTGCCTTATAGGCTTGACCTTGCAGGCACTTGGATTGACCAGCCATACGTGAGCCAGCATCATCCGGGCTGGGCGCTGACAATTTCGCTGGAGCCGATTGAGGAATATATGGAGCGCGGCGGAATGTCGACCTCTACGCGCAACACTGCCCGTAAAATCTGGCCTTATCAGTTGCCGAACTATAATGAGGAGATGCTGGCGCGTTTGCTGTTCTGCTTCGAGAATGATCCCGAGCAGGACAAAGGATTCATTTCCGGTGCGCAGGATGCCATTGGCATTTGCATGTCGGGGCTTAACCGCCATTATTACGACAACACCTACTGGCCCTCGAAAATCGAGTCGGTTCAGGATGAGGAAACCTTGCAATGGCTGGAAAAGCATCTATGTCTGGTGCCCACGTTCCCCCGGCGTCAGGGCTGTTCGGTTGTTGAGGGCAAAGATATTACACCCGAAAAGGTTGCGGCGCTCGCCGATGCCGCCGACCGCTGCTGGGATGCTATTAAGGCCCATGACCTTCAGGCTTTTGCGCGGGCCTATCAGGATTCCTTCAATGCACAGATTGCAATGTTCCCGGCAATGGTAGCCGATGGCATCAGGGAGTATATCGACAAGTATGCCGGCAAGTCGCTGGCCCATAAACTTTCAGGTGCCGGAGGTGGCGGTTATCTGGCCCTCGTTATAAACGAGGGTGAGCTGCCCGAAGGTGCTCACCCCTTGAAAATCCGTCGGAAAGACAGTTATTAGTCGCTATTGAGTTGCGAAAGAAATTCGGAAATTGCAGCGCGCGCGGCCTTGGTGTCGGGCGCGTTGTTGATCATTATGGCTATGGCATGGCTGGGCTTCTGCGTGAGCCGGTCGATTCGATAGCCCACATAGCAGATAACACCGGTCATCGATCCTGATTTCAGCACAAAACATTCGCAGCCGGGCGTGTTGCGCATGAAATTCATGACTGTGCCATCCAGGCCGACGCGGGCAAAGGAGCGGACATAGTTGGGGTTGTCGGCGCATTTAATCAATATCTGACCAAGTTGGCGAGGCGAAATGGCGTTGTGGCGCGACAATCCGCTTCCGTCGGCAATTCTGGCGCCTGCCAGGTCAATTCCCATTTCGCTGAGGATCGAGCGCTCTGCGGCAATGGCCTTTGCTCTTGGTTGACCGGGTGCAAGCAAACGCAACGTTGCCTCGGCCATCTGATTGTCGGAGCGAACCATTAAGGAGCGGGCGACCTCGCGCAGTTGCGGAGAGTTATAGACCAGCAGCGTAGATTTTTCGCCGCCTGGTTCTTTATTACCACCGGCGCCGAATAGACTGTCGATTTGCGAAAGCAGAACTTCGGTCGGATTGGGCATCGAGCAAATCAGAGTGGCTTGCTTTTGCTTTCCGCCAGGCGCGCCGCTTACGGTCAGTTCGTAGCTGCCAGGATTCCTGAAGAACTTCAGCGGGCCTTTTCCTCCAAGATTCCGTATTTTAAGCCCGGGGATATTGGGCGTTGTGCGCAGCGACGGCACCGACAGGTTGAAGACATTGTCGTTCCAGTTCAGCGAGTAGAAGCCTGCTCCGTCTATTCCGGGAATATCTTCGAGCTCCCACGACGGCACAGGTCCCTGGTCCGGCCATGGCGATAGTTCAATCGCCTTTCCGGTTATTGCCGTTATGCCCGACTTTGAGGCCGCGTTGCGGAGCGCTGTCAGAAAGCCTTCGCGCTCTTTGCGAAATTGGGCCGAGCCAAGAGTCGGGTCGCCTGAGCCAATGACTTCGATATTGCCCCGGAGTTTGCCGTTGGCGATAGAGCCTGACGTTTTTACTACTGTCTGCCAGCAAAAGTCGCCTCCGCATTTAGTCAGGGCGGCTGCCACGGTCACTGACTTCATAACCGAAGCCGGAGTTAGGAGCTGCTCGGAGTTATAGGCAACTGTCGGTTCTTGGCCGCTGACCGGAGCAACGTAAACGCCAACAACGGCTTGGTCGCTTCCGGTAAACGTTAGCGGACACTGCCCGGAGGCAATGCCCGCAATAACGAGCGCTAAGGTTGCGCAAATCAGTTGTTTAATCATTTCAGCAGCGAAACCGAGCGGTTAACGAAGTCGCTGAGCTCGCGGCCGCGCAGCAATCCGGTTGAGAGCAGCGCAAGGTCAATGAGCTGGCGAACCAGCGACTCCTTGGCTGCAAATTCGGCTGCCTTGTCGGTCAGAGCCTTTCGGGCATCGGCCATTGCGGTCTGGAGTTCGGTTATTTGCTTCTGCTGTTCGTCGGTGGGTTTATGATCCTTGACTTCGGCGTTCACTGCTGAGAGTTTGGTTTCAGCCTCGCTCAGTGCGGCAAAGTCTTTCTCCACTTCGGCACCGATAGCTTCGTCGGCCGCATTCTTGATTTTTGCAACCAGCGGGTGCTCGGTGTTGACAACAAGCGAATAGGTGTCGGGCAGCTGACCGTAGAAATTCATTCCGGGCTGCATGGCTGCCATTTCCTTCATTCGGCGCATATACTCGTTGACCGTTATGGTCACAGGCATCGATGTTGCGGCAAGTGCTTCGAGCTGCACAAGGAATTCGGCCTTTTCAACCGCCGGGGTCTGCGATTTGAATATCGCGGTCATCATTTCGAGCGACGCACCTTTCAGGTCGGTGGTTTTCTTGTCGCCCTTGCTGATGAGGTTGTCGATTATGTCGGAGTCGACGCGCACAAAGCGTGAGCCTTCAATCTTGCTTTCGAGCAGACCAACGAAGTGGCTGTCGAGCTGGCCGTCCATAACCAGAACGCTGTAGCCGAGTGCTGTTGCTTCATTGATATATGAGAACTGGGCGGTGGGGTCGGTGGTGTAGAGGAACACCAGATTCTTTTCGGCATCGGTCTGAGTGCCTTCGATAAGTTTCTTATACTCATCGATGGTGTAGTAGTTGCCCTGCGTATCCTTGAGCAGGCAGAACTTCATTGCTGCGTCGCGGAACTTGTCGTCGGTCAACATGCCGTATTCAATGAAAATCTTAATGTCGTCCCATTTGGCTTCGAAGTCCTTGCGGTCGGCCTTAAAGATTTCTTCGAGTCGCTGCGAAACCTTCTTTGTGATGTAGCCTGAAATTTTCTTAACTGCCGAGTCGCTCTGGAGGTAGCTTCGGCTAACGTTAAGAGGAATATCGGGCGAGTCGATTACGCCCTGAAGCAGCATCATGAATTCCGGAACCACGCCCTCGACCGAGTCGGTTACGAACACTTGATTCGAATAGAGCTGAATTCGGTTCTTGGTGATTTCGAAGTTGTTGTGGATTTTCGGGAAATAGAGAATACCGGTCAGGGTGAAGGGGTAGTCAACATTGAGGTGAATCCAGAAAAGAGGATCATCCTGGCCGGGATAGAGTTCGTGGTAGAATTCAAGATAGTCTTTGTCGGTCAGGTCGGCAGGTTTCTTTGTCCAGGTGGGTTCGGTCGAGTTGATAACCTTGCCGTCAGTTTCAACCGGCACGGGGAGGAAGCGGCAATACTTGCGCAGCAGAGTGTTGATTCGGGCCTGGTCGAGGAACTCCTTGCTTTCGTCGTCGATATAGAGAACAATGTCGGTGCCGCGAGTGGTTTTGTCGCAGGGTTCGAGGGTGTAAACGGGCGAGCCGTCGCATTCCCAACGCACTGCCTGTGCACCTTCTTGATAGCTCAGAGTGCGGATTTCAACCTTTTTCGACACCATGAAAGCCGAGTAGAAGCCGAGGCCGAAATGGCCGATGATGCCGTTGGCAGTATCCTTATACTTGTTAACGAATTCTTCGGCACCGGAAAATGCAATCTGGTTGATGTATTTTTCAACATCGTCGGCTGTCATGCCGATGCCGTGGTCTGAAACTGTGAGCGTGCCAGCCTCCTTGTCGATGGTAACGGTGACTTTCAAGTCGCCGAGTTCACCTTTGAATTCACCGAACGAAGCGAGGGTTTTGAGTTTCTGAGTGGCGTCAACGGCATTGCTGACAAGCTCGCGCAGAAAGATTTCGTGGTCGCTATATAGAAATTTTTTAATTACTGGAAAAATGTTTTCGGTGGTAACACCGATAGAGCCTTGTTTTTTTTCAATTGATTCCATACTTTGAAATATTTGGTTTTTATTTCAGAATATCAAACAACGTGCCAAACTGAAAAGTTTGGTCAGAACACTCCCAGACCGGACAGGAAAATCAGAGTGATGCAAATAGGCGCGATGAACCGCAGGCAGAACAAAAGGCAGTTCACGGCAATGCGCGAGCTGCCGCTAAGCTGGGCGTTAACCGCCTTGCGCTTCATGTTGAAACCAACGTAGATTGAAATGAATATGCCGCCTAAGGGGAGCAAGATTGTGCTCGAAGTGAAATCAAAAAAGTCGAATATCGAAAGGTTGAAGAGTTTATAGTCCGCCAGCGGGCCGAACGACAGGGAGCAGATTGAGCCGAACACTGCGGCTATGGCAATTGTCAGGCCTGTGGCAGCCGAACGCGACATTTTGCGCTCCTCGCAGAAATAGGCAATCGAGCTTTCGGCCATAGATATGGTCGAGGTCAGCGAAGCGAGCAGGAGCAGGAAAAAGAAGAGCGGCGACCATAGCCGGCCCAGCGTCATGTGCTGAAAAATTGCGGGCAACACTTCGAATACTAACTTCGGGCCTCCGGCCGGCGATTCGCCGAACGAAAAGACGGCAGGGAAGATGATTATGCCGGAAAGGATGGCAACCAGGGTGTCGAGTCCGGCAATGGTCATTGCGCTGTTGAGCAGCTTGGTGCGCGAGTTAAAGTAGCTGGCATAGGTCAGCAGAACCCCGATGCCGATGCTGAGCGAGAAGAATGCCTGACCCATTGCTCCGAGCCAAACCTGAGGGGTCAGTTGCGAAAAATCGGGCTTGAACAGGAACTCCAGACCCTGGCGGGTTCCGGGCAGAGTCAGGGAGTTGCACGCGAAAATCAGCAGAATCAGAAATAGCATCGGCATCATAAGGTTCGACATTTTCTCAATGCCTTTCTGCACGCCTTTGCGCAAAATAAAGAAGTTTGCGCAGAGAAACAGTAGGGTCCATATAACTGCCTGCCACGACGCGGTGAACTCGCCGAACTGCTCGTGAAGCTCGGCGCGGGTCGTGGCGCCGGAAAAACCTGTGAGCGACCGGAAAATATAGTCGGCGGTCCAACCGGCCACCACGCTGTAGAAGCTGAGAATCATCAGCGATGCTATGATTCCGTTCAGTCCGATGAAATTCCATGCGCGCGAACCGGGCAGCTTTTTAAACGCACCATAAACGTTGGCGCGGGCCGAGCGTCCGATAATGAATTCCGCCGTTATGACCGGAACGCCAATCAGGAAGATAAACAGCAGGTAGATGAGCAGAAACGCGCCGCCGCCGTGTGTTCCCGCCTCGTAGGGGAACCGCCACACGTTGCCGAGGCCGACGGCCGAACCGGCAGATGCGGCGATTACGCCGAGGCGGGTGGTGAATTGGGCGCGGTTAGCCATTAGTATTCGTCCCAGGACTTGATTTCGATGTCGTCGAGCGTCATCGAGGTGAAGGCCGAAATGAATGCGGCAGCCAGTCGGGCATTTGTCAGCAGCGGAACGTTGAGGTCAATTGCTGCGCGACGAATCTTGTAGCCGTTGCTCAATTCGGTGGGAGTCAGGTTCTTGGGAACGTTAACTACCATATCGATTTCCTTGTTATGGAGCAGTTCAAGAGCCTGCGGCTGCATGTCGGGTTGCGAGGGCCAGTAAACTCGAATTGCGGGAATGCCATTGTCGTTAAGGAACTGGTGGGTTCCGCCGGTAGCGTAGATTTTGTAGCCGTGGTTATGGAGTAGATGAGCTGAGTCGAGCATGTCGGCTTTTTGCTTGGCGGTGCCGGTTGAGAGCAGGACGCTCTTGGCCGGTATGCGCTGACCGACCGAAAGCATTGCTTTGAGCAGGGCTTCGGAAGTGTCGTCGCCGATGCAGCCAACTTCGCCGGTTGAACTCATGTCTACGCCCAGAACCGGGTCGGCTCCCTGCAGACGCGAGAAACTGAACTGCGAAGCCTTGATGCCGACGTAGTCGAGGTCGAAGGCGCTCTTCGAGGGCTTTTCGACCTGCTCGCCGAGCATTATGCGTGTTGCCAGGTCGATGAAATTGATTTTCAACACCTTGCTGACGAAGGGGAACGAACGCGATGCGCGCAGGTTACATTCAATAACCTTGATGTCGTTGTTCTTTGCAAGGAACTGGATGTTGAACGGACCGCTGATGTTGAGCGCTTTGGCGATTTTGGCCGACACTTTTTTCAGGCGGCGCATGGTTTCAACATATAGCTTCTGCGGCGGGAACTGAATCGTTGCGTCGCCGGAGTGCACACCGGCAAATTCAATGTGCTCGCTGATTGCATAAGCCTTGATTTCGCCGTTTTGAGCCACGGCATCCATTTCAATTTCCTTTGCGTTTTGAATGAACTGGCTGACAACAACGGGGTGTTCCTTGCTGACGTTGGCCGCCAGGCGAAGGAAGCGCTCAAGCTCTTCGGGATTGGAGCAGACGTTCATGGCCGCGCCTGAGAGCACATAGCTCGGGCGAACCAGAACCGGGAAGCCGACTTCGTCGATAAACTTATGAATATCGTCCATCGAGGTGAGTTCTCGCCATGCGGGCTGGTCAATGCCCAACTCGTCGAGCATGGATGAGAACTTATGGCGGTCCTCGGCATTGTCGATGCTCTGTGCGGTGGTTCCGAGAATGTTAACGCCCTGGGCGTCGAGTTTCATTGCGAGGTTGTTGGGTATCTGGCCGCCAACCGAGAGAATGGTGCCATGGGGAGTTTCGAGGTCGATGATATCCATTACACGCTCAAAGGTCAACTCGTCGAAATAGAGCCGGTCGCACATATCATAGTCGGTCGACACTGTTTCGGGGTTATAGTTGATCATAACCGAGCGGTAGCCCTGCTTCTTAACAGTCAGCAGAGCGTTGACCGAACACCAGTCGAACTCAACCGACGAGCCGATGCGGTAGGCTCCGGAGCCGAGAACAACGATTGAACGGTGGTCGTTTTCGTAGTTTATGTCGTTTTCCGAACCGTTGTAGGTCAGATAGAGGTAGTTGGTCTGAGCGGGATATTCGGCGGCCAGAGTGTCAATCTGTTTAACTACAGGCACAATGCCGAGCCCGATGCGGTGTTTGCGAACTGCCAGCGAGGCTTCGTGGGCCGCCGAGCCGGTAATGTCCGGATTGAGCGAGCGGGCAACCTGGAAGTCGCTAAAGCCTTGCTGCTTGGCAATTTGGAGCAAATCCGAGGGTAGGGTGCCCAGGTCGGAATAATTATGGAGTTCCTTCCAAGTTTCAACGATGTTGTTGAGTTTATGGAGGAACCAGCGGTCAATTTTGGTGAGTTCGTGGATGCGCTCAATGCTGTAGTTATGTTGCAGAGCCTGAGAGAGTACAAAGATTCGTTTGTCGGTAGGTTCGGCAAGCGCTTTGTCGATGTCGGCTACGTTGAGCTCCTTGTTGCCGACAAAGCCGTGCATGCCCTGGCCGATCATTCGCAGACCCTTTTGAATCGCTTCCTCAAAGGTGCGACCAATAGCCATTACTTCGCCGACCGACTTCATCGAAGAGCCGATTTCGCGGCGAACGCCGTGGAATTTACCGAGGTCCCAGCGGGGAATCTTAACAACGATATAGTCCAGAGCCGGTTCGAAGAACGCCGACGTTTCTTTGGTAACCGAGTTCTTCAGGTCAAAGAGGCCATAGCCCAGACCGAGTTTTGCGGCCACGAATGCCAGAGGATAACCGGTGGCTTTCGAAGCAAGGGCCGACGAGCGCGACAGGCGGGCGTTAACTTCAATTACGCGATAGTCCATCGATTCGGGGTCGAAGGCGTATTGCACGTTGCATTCGCCAACGATGCCGATGTGACGTATAATCTTGATTGCGAGCGCGCGCAGGTAGTGATAGTCCTCATTGGTGAGGGTCTGCGACGGAGCAACCACGATGCTCTCGCCGGTGTGGATGCCGAGCGGGTCGAGGTTTTCCATGTTGCAGACTGTTATGCAGTTGTCGAAACGGTCGCGCACAACTTCATATTCAACCTCTTTCCAACCTTTGAGCGATTTTTCAACCAATACTTGAGGTGAGAACGACAATGCTTTCTCAACCAGTGCGATAAGCTCCTCGCGATTGTCGCAGAATCCTGAACCGAGGCCCCCCAGGGCATAGGCGGCGCGAACAATCACCGGGTAGCCGAGCGCTTCGGCTGCGGCAATTGCGTCGGCAGTGGTGCTGACGGCTTCGCTCTTGATGGTTTTAACGTTGATTTCGTCGAGTTTCTTAACGAAAAGCTCGCGGTCTTCGGTGTCCATAATGGCTTGTACGGGAGTGCCGAGCACTTTGACGCCATATTTTTCGAGAACGCCGGAACGATAGAGCTCCACACCGCAGTTGAGTGCCGTCTGGCCGCCAAAAGCGAGCAGTATGCCGTCGGGGCGCTCCTTTTTGATAACCTTTTCTACAAAGAGCGGGGTTACGGGTAGGAAGTAGATTTTGTCGGCAAACCCGTCGGAGGTCTGCACAGTGGCAATGTTCGGGTTGATGAGCACTGTTGTTATGCCTTCTTCCTTCATGGCCTTTAGGGCCTGGGAGCCGGAGTAGTCAAATTCGCCGGCTTCGCCGATTTTCAAGGCGCCGCTGCCAAGGAGCAGCACTTTCTTTATCTCGTTCATTTATAGTGAGGTGTGGGTGGATTTTTAAAGTAAGTTGATAAACTCGTCGAAAAGGAATTCCGTGTCTTTCGGGCCGGAGCTTGCTTCGGGGTGGAACTGAGCGGAAAAGAATGGTTTCGATTTGTGGCGGATGCCTTCGTTTGTGCCGTCGTTCATGTTGATGAACAGCGGTTCCCAATCGGCCGGAAGTGTTGAATTATCGACTGCGAAGCCATGGTTCTGCGAGGTGACGAAGCAGGTGTCGGTGCCTACTTTCCGAACCGGCTGGTTGTGGCTGCGGTGGCCATATTTGAGTTTGTAGGTTTTGGCGCCGGCTGCCTTTGAAAGCAGTTGGTTGCCCATGCAGATGCCGCATATCGGCTTGTTCTGCTCCAGGGCTTTGCGCAGGTTCTCAACCGTTTTATCAACCATGTCGGGGTTGCCGGGGCCGTTGGAAATGAACAGGCCGTCGTAGTCGAGCTGAGTGAAATCGTAGTCCCAGGGCACGCGGATAACCTTTACGCCTCGGCGGGTCAGACAGCGGATAATGTTGTGCTTGACGCCGCAGTCTACCAGAACCACGGTTTTGTCGCCGCTGCCGTGGGTTTCAACTTCGGTGCATGAGGTTTTGGCGACCAGATTCTCCTTGTTGGGGTCATACCAGTCGGTTTCTTCCGAGCCGTCAACAACTATCTTGCCGAGCATCGAGCCTTTTTCGCGCAGGAGCTTGGTCAGGGCCCGGGTGTCGATGCCGTAAATGCCCGGAATCTTTTCTTCGTT
>CAZDVP010000005.1:0-42902 GCA_964508865.1 uncultured Bacteroides sp.
CGTTGCGCTTTTCGCCGTTAACGTCGAGTTCGATAGCGAAGATGTCGGGGGTATAAACGAGCTTGCGGACTGCTTCGTTGGTAACGGTGATGTCGCGGGTGATGATGCCTTTGCCGTTTTCGATTTCAACGAGCTTTTCGCCGGCTTTGAGGGTGCCGTTGTAGGGGAGGTCAACGAGTTCGCCGCCATTGATAACTGCGGGGATTTTGCCTTCGGCGCGGAGAGCCTTGGTTGCTTTTTTGCCGAGGTCGGTGCGGGGTTCGGCGGTGAGCTGATAAGTTTTCATTTTGGTTTGATTGTTAAAAGGGTTGTGTTACTAAAAATTAAATCAATAATTTCCCATCACACGATTGGAAAACCGGGCGCAAAGTTACGAAAATTCTCGCTAATTAGCAAATAGTAGTTGGAAATTAGTACTTAGAATTTATAGCCGGCTTCGGAAACGAGTTGTTTGTCCTGGTCAATGGTGGAGCCGATGGTGGTCAGCAGGTCGCCGACAACGCCGCCGTTGATTGCGATTTCCAGTGCGCGCAGCGCGGTTTGGCGGCTCAGACGCGCGCGGCCGCCGGCAAAACGCAGCTGGGTGGTCGGGTGGGCGAAGCGGAACAGGGCGCAGGTTATCAGAATTTCCTGCTCGGAAATCGGGGCGACGTCTTGCAGCGGTGTGCCTTTGATAGGCGACAGGATGTTGATGGGTATGGATGCCGGCTCGACGCGGCGCAGGGTAATTGCAAGCTCCATGCGCTGGCGGCGGGTTTCGCCCATGCCGATAATGCCGCCCGAGCAGACTTCGAAGCCGATTTTGCGCGCGGCGTCGATTGTGCGCAGTTTGTCCTCGATAGTGTGGGTTGAGCAGAGGGTGGGGAAGAATGAGGGCGCGGTTTCCAGATTGCAGTGATAGCGGTGAACGCCGCTGTCCCAAAGCTTCTGGAGGCTTTCAGCGGAGAGCAGGCCCAGCGAGGCGCAGGTCGAAATGCCATCCTCTTCGCGCACCTGGCGGAGGATTTCACACATCTGGTCGAGCGCTTTGCCGCTCACTGCCCGGCCCGAGGCCACCAGCGAGAAGCGACCTACGCCGCGCTCGGCATTATAGCGCGCAACGCGGCGGGCTTCGTCGGCGGGAACTATGTCGTAGGTGTTGCAGCCGGTGGAGAAATGGGCCGACTGGGCGCACCATTTGCAGTTTTCGGAGCATTTGCCGGAGCGGGCGTTGACTATTGAGCAGGAGTCGAATTTTCGCGGGCAAAAGCGCTCGGTGATCTGCTGCGCGTCGTTGAGTAGCGCTTCGATTCCGGCAGGGGTTTCTATGTCGGTCAGGGCGTAGAGGGTCTGTTCGTCCAGTGTCTGGCCGTCGAGAACCTTGGCCAGCGAGCTTTCAATGAGGTTGAGTTCTGAAGTTTGGTCCATTGTTGGTTTGAGTTGGTTTTGGGCCGGCAAAATTACGAAAAAAGTTGGAGGGGGCGTGAAATTTTATTAACTTTGCGAAAAATTTGTAACACTCTTTTTACCCGATATGTTGATAATAGGCATTGCAGGCGGCACGGGAAGCGGCAAAACAACCGTTGTTCGCAAAATCATCGCCGAGCTTCCGGCCGGCGAGGTGGCCGTGATTTCTCAGGATTCGTATTATAAGGATTCGAGCCATATTCCGCCGGAGCTGCGCCAGAACATCAACTTCGACGAGCCGGCTGCGTTCGACTGGCCCCTGCTGGTCGAGCACCTCGAGGCGCTGAAGCGCGGCGAGGCCATAGAGATGCCGACCTACAGCTATCTGACCTGCACGCGCCAGGCCGAAACAGTGCGCGTCGAGCCCCGCGACGTTATCATAGTTGAAGGCATTCTGGCTTTGTGCGACGAGCAGCTGCGCTCAATGCTCGACGTGAAAGTTTTCGTTGATGCCGACGCCGACGACCGGCTGATTCGCCTGATTGCGCGCGACTGCGTTGAGCGCGGACGCACTCCCCAGCAAGTGCTCGACCGCTATGCGCGGGTGCTCAAACCGATGCACCGCATGCACATCGAACCCTCCAAGGCCTATGCCGACCTGATTGTGCCGCAGGGTGGCCACAACATCGTTGCCATGCGCCTGCTCACTGATTATATTGAAAGCCGACTCGGAAAAGGATGATACTCAGAACCGACAACCTGGTTAAGATTTATGGCCGCCGAACGGTGGCCAACCATGTGAGCATCAACGTTGAGCAGGGAGAAATCGTTGGCCTGCTCGGCCCTAACGGCGCCGGCAAGACAACAACGTTCTATATGACCACGGGCCTGATTACACCCAACGAGGGCCAGATTTTTCTCGACGACCTGAATATCACCAAGTTCCCGGTCTATAAGCGTGCGCGCCACGGCATCGGCTACCTGGCTCAGGAGGCGTCGGTTTTCCGCAAGCTCTCGGTCGAGGATAATATCCGCGCCGTTCTGCAAATGACCGACCTCAGCCGCGCTCAGCAAAAGGAAAAGCTCGAAACCCTCATCAACGAGTTCTCGCTCCAGAAGGTGCGCAAGAACCTCGGCGACCGCCTCAGCGGCGGCGAACGCCGGCGCACGGAGATAGCCCGCTGCCTGGCCATCAGCCCGAAGTTCATTATGCTCGACGAACCGTTTGCGGGCGTTGACCCGATTGCCGTCGAGGAGATTCAGAGCGTTGTTTACCACCTGAAAGAGAAGAATATCGGCATTCTGATCACCGACCATAACGCGCCTGAAACCCTGTCGATTACCGACCGCGCCTACCTGCTTTTCGAGGGCAAGATTCTTTTTCAGGGCACCTCGGAGGAACTGGCCGAAAATCCGATTGTTAGAGAAAAATATCTGGGTCGCAACTTCGTTTTCCGCCGCAAAACCTTTGATTAAAAAACTGACATTTGCCGTTATAGTGCTGCTCTTTGGCCTGCAGGTTCAGGCCGAAGAAATAGAGGTGTTTTCCGACGTTGTTTTCTACGACGGCTACCGCTCCGAAATAGTCGATGCGCTCAAGGCCGACGGCATTTTCCGTCACAGCAATTCGCGCTACGCCCGGCGTCTGCCCGACCCGGCGCTCGATAGCCTCGGTGGCCAACTGACCATTCAGGTCGAAATCGGCGCTTTGTGCGATAACTACGACCGCATCGGCTCGGTCAACCTTGCCTTCGTTCCAAAAGGTGCGGCCGACTATTGCGCCGACTCGGTTCAGCGCATCGAGTTGGCGCGCTTCATAACGCCGTTTATGAACAAGAACGTCCAGCCCGACCGCGTCAGCTATGAGTTCACTGATTCGGTTATCAGTTCGGTTTTACGCTCAGGCCGGCTGCGCAAGCAGTTCGACCTATGGATGGAAATGGAAGTTTTCGGTGTTCCCTATGCCGCCAACGAGCAGGTTCAGGGTTGCGCCGGACGCAACGATGTTTTCTCAGGCACGGTCAGGCTGCTGACTGATGCTCCCGCCGGCCCTGACTCGACTCTTTGCTTGTTGCCGCTGGCAATTCGCCGCTCGGAACTCCACGGCAACAACTTCAACAACTATTCCCCGCAGGCCACCGACTCGGTGGGCACCACAGTTCGCACGCTCCGTTTCACTCTCGACGAACCACTCCGCGATGCGCGCGCAACCATCATTATTTCCAACCATGGCGCAAATGCCGGAGGCGAGGAATACATTCGGCGTCGCCACTTCGTTTACTTCGACGGCGAGGAAGTGCTCTGCTTCGTGCCCGGCCTGGGTGACTGCGAGCCCTATCGCAAGTATAACACCCAGCCCAACGGCATCTATGGCCGCCAGCCGCGCACTCCCGACGACTGGGCCTCGTGGAATAACTGGTGTCCCGGTGCGGCCATTCCTGTGCGCCACATTCAGTTAGGCGACCTCCCGGCGGGCACCCACACCCTGCGCATCGCCGTTCCCGACGCCCAATTCGCCGACTCCCAAGGCGACTTCCCCCTCTCCGTCTACCTCACCGCCCGCCCCTAACCCATGCAACGATAATCTATGACTGATAAAATCTCAATAAGGTTTTACAATAATCGTCCGGTTCGGGCTATTTGGGATAATGAAAATTCCAAATGGTGGTTCTCTGTGTTGGATATAATAGCCATATTCAATAATCAAGACGATTATAATAAGACACGAAACTATTGGAAATATCTTAAAAACAAACTAAAGACGAGCGAACCTCAACTGGTTAGTGTCACTAACCAGTTGAAATTGAAAGCTCTCGATGGAAAATTGAGGCAAACAGATGTTCTTGATGCTGAGGGCGTTGGCTGGTTAGCTAAAGTAATGCCAAATAATAAAGCGATTGGATTCCTCGATTGGTTTACATATAGTGAAAATACAATAGACGGACGCAGCAGAAAGAAAGCCTATGACCTATTTGAATCCGGACTATTGGGAAAACTCGAACCCGGTAGCGTGGAATGCCTTCAGCAAATCCACTCATATATTTTTGGAGGTCTATATAGCTTTGCGGGTAAGATACGAACCAAAAATATTTCGAAAGGCGGTTTCACCTTTGCAAACTGCATGCATTTTCCCTCAACGCTGCAGATGATAGAGCGAATGCCTGAAACTACGTTCGATGAAATCATGGATAAATACGTGGAAATGAACGTAGCGCATCCTTTTATGGAAGGAAACGGTCGAACCACGCGAATATGGCTTGACCTTATGCTTAAGCGGTCGCTTAAAAAATGCGTTGACTGGAGTCTCATAGATAAAAACGAGTATCTTGAAGCCATGCGCCAAAGTGTTACTGACTCGCGCCATATAAAACAATTGGTTCAGCCGGCTCTTACGAGTCGCATTGAAGATCGCGAAATGTTTATGAAAGGCATAGATTACTCCTACTATTACGAGCAAAATGACAACTAAGAAAATTACGTTCAAAGGTATATGGTGTATACCTTTAAACGTGATTTTTTTTGCGGGGGGGAGGAGATGTAGCGCTCGTAGTAGGTGAGGATGAGGGAGGTGGCGGGCAGGGCGATGATCATGCCGAGGATGCCGAGCAGGGAGCCCCACACGGAGAGGGCGAGCAGTATCATTGCGGGATTGAGGCCCATTTCTTTGCCCATGATGTGGGGCGTTATGAGGTAGTCGCAAATGGCCTGAGTGGCGGCGTAGACTATCAGCGAGCAGCCGAAAAGGTGGATAAACGAGGCCTGGCCACCCAGCGAGTAGATTAGGCAGATTGCGGCCACCGGAATGAGCGTTACGTATTGAAAATAGGGAATCATGTAGAGCACGCCAACGAGTATTCCCATCGGAATGGCCAGCGGCAGGCGGATAATGGAGAATCCGACGCAGTAGAGAACCATGGCGCAGAGGGCCACTTTGCCCTGGCCGCGGAAGTAGCTGTTCATGCGCCGGGCAACGTCGCGCACAACAACCATTCCCTGCTCGCGATAGGCGGCGGGGATTATGAGTTTGAATCCGCGAACAATCTGCGGATAGTAGATTAGAATGAAAACCACATAAATCAGCGTCAAAGCCCAGCCGAGAGCGCGGAAAATCGCACCGAGCGATTGGCCGAGCAGCGATGAGCCGCGCGATAGTATGGTTGCCAGATGGTTGCCGTAGAGGAGCTGACGCAGGTTGTCGGACTGAGTGTAGTCGTGAATATAGTTCAGCAGGGTGCTATATTCTTGAGGTACATCGGCCTGACCGGTGGCCAGCGAGTGGACTATGGCTGAAAGTTGGGCGAATTCGCCGGCGATTTTAGGCATGAAGAAGTAGCCGACGCCGAAAACAACGGCGGCTACTTCGGTCAGCGCGGCAAGCGAAGCGAGGGTGCGCCCGCGGGTGTGGAGCAGGCGGCGGTTCGTTTCAACCAGCGGCTGAAGCAAATAGGCAATCATGCAGGCAGCGAAAAAGGGCAACAGCGCGTCGCTGAGATAGTTGAGGGCGTAGATAACGCCGGCCGCAATGGCCAGGCCGATTATCAGCCTCATAATCCTATCCGCTGTCCAGTACTGCATATGTTCGATTAGTAATTATGAATTAGCAATTAGTAATTTAGTTGGCGAAGAAATTACTAATTGCTAATTGCTCATTTCTAATTATTTAGCGGTGGGATTCGAGGCGACGCTTGGCGTTATGAACGTCCTGAGCCACATGAATGGCGGCTACGGTGGTTGCGCCGATCAGGGCGAGTTTTGCGATTTCAAGGGCGCAATGAATTGCGTGGTGTCTAACGGAGTGGTGGTGTGCCATAGTAGTTTGATGTTTAGTTAAAAGTTATAAAGTTCTTTCAACTATATAACCAACTATGGCCCGCTTTGGTTCAATTACGCGGAGTGGAGCGCCTGGTCGAGGTCGGCGATGATGTCGGCCGGGTCCTCGATGCCGACGCTCAGTCGAATCAGGTCGGGGGTGACTCCGGCCTCGCGAAGCTGCTCGGGGGTGAGCTGGCGGTGGGTGTGGCTGGCGGGGTGGAGAACGCAGCTGCGGGCGTCGGCCACGTGGGTAACTATGGCAATGAACTTGAGCCGGTCAATAAAGGCTATCGCTTCCTCGTTGGAGCCATGAAGGCCAAAGGCCACAACGCCGCAGGTTCCGTCGGGCATATACTTCTGCGCGCGCTCATGGTGAGGGCTTGATTCCAGGCCGGGATAGCTGACCCATTTAACTTCGGGCTGCTGCTCGAGCCAGCGGGCCACGGTCAGGGCGTTGGAGCAATGGCGCGGCATGCGCAGGTGGAGCGTTTCGAGGCCGAGATTGAGCAGGAATGCGTTTTGGGGCGACATGGTGGAGCCCAGATCGCGCATCAGTTGCACAACGGCTTTAGTTATATAGGCGTTGCGCCCGAAGGCTTTGGTGTAGGTCAGGTTGTGGTAGGAAGGGTCGGGAGTGGTCAGCACCGGAAAACGCTCGGCGTTGGCATCCCAGTCAAAGTTGCCGCTGTCGACTATGGCGCCGCCAACGCTGGTTGCGTGGCCATCCATATATTTAGTGGTGGAGTGGGTCACTATGTCGGCTCCCCACTCGAAGGGGCGGCAGTTTATAGGTGTGGCAAAAGTGTTGTCGACAATCAGCGGAACTCCATTGCGGTGGGCGATTGCGGCAAACTTTTCGATGTCGAGAATTTCCACTCCGGGGTTCGAAATCGTTTCGCCGAAAAGCAATTTGGTGTTGGGGCGGAAAGCGGCCTGAATCTCGTCGGCGGTAGCTTCGGGGTTAACGAAAGTGGTTTCGATGCCATATTTTTTTAGCGTAACGGCAAAGAGGTTGAACGTTCCGCCATAGAGGGTTGACGAGCTGACAACGTGGTCGCCGGCCTGACATATGTTGATGATGGCAAAAAAGTTGGCTGCCTGGCCCGACGAAAGGAGCATGGCGCCTACGCCGCCTTCGAGTTCGCAGATTTTCTGCGCAACTGCGTCGGTTGTGGGGTTCGACAGTCGGGTGTAGAAATATGAGCTGTCTTCGAGGTCAAACAGCCGAGACATCTGCTCGCTGTTGTCATATTTAAAGGTGGTTGACTGATAAATCGGCAGCACGCGCGGTTCGCCCTTTTTCGGCGACCAGCCGCCTTGAACGCAGATTGTGTCTCTTTTCATTTTGCGGTTAAAATTGATTATTTGGCCAGACGGTCGGGATTTTTTGCGATGAAGTCTTTCCAGGATTTGGGGCCTCCGGCGGGCACGGGGCGCTGCGACTCATAGAAATGGCAGAGCGCGGCGCCCAGGGCGTCGGTGGCGTCGAGCGCTTCGCCTTCGAGGCGCTCGCGGGGAATGGCAAGTATGCGCCGGAGCATTTCCTGGACTTGCTCTTTCGATGCGGCGCCGTTGCCGGTTATGGCCATTTTGATTTTTCGGGGCTCATATTCGGTAATGGGCACGTCGCGCGACAGGGCCGCGGCCATGGCCACACCCTGGGCGCGGCCGAGCTTGAGCATCGACTGCACGTTTTTGCCGAAAAAGGGAGCCTCGATGGCCATTTCGTCGGGCAGATATTGCTCAACGAGCGACTGCACGCGCTCATATATGCGGCGCAGGCGCAGATAGTGGCTCTCGAAGCGCGAGAGCTTGATGATGCCTATGGCAATGCAGCTGGGCTTACGGGCCTTGATGCCGAGAATGCCGTAGCCCATAACGTTGGTGCCCGGGTCGATTCCGATTATTATTTTATCGAAATCGTTGAGGCTCATAGGTCAATAATTTCCATCAGGGTTGAAAAACAGGTAAAGGCATCCGCACCGAGCCTGCTGAACAGGTCGGCGGCAATGTCTTCGGCCACGCGGCTGCGGAAGGCTTCGGCGCTCTCGGCCGATGCAAAGGGGGTTTGCACCGCCAGGCGCATGATTCCTTCTTCGGCCGGAAGGCGCAGGCACGTTGCCGGCGATATGCCGGCGGCGTTGCATGCGGGCACCCAGCGTGTGCGCAGGGTGTCCTCGACCGTGGCGGCCACTTCCGGGGCAAAGAAGAACGAAGTGTTCAGCAGGGTTTTCATGCCGTTTCGAGAATGCGGTTTTCAAGAGCCATGCGGCGCATGTTGCGCAGGGCGTAGCGCATGCGGCCCAGGGCGGTGTTGATGCTCACTCCGGTTTCTTCGGCGATTTCTTTAAACGACATGTCGCGATATATGCGCATCATCAGCACCTGGCGCTGCGACGCGGGCAGTTCGGCCACGAGTCGCTGCAGGTCGCGGGTGAGCTGGCCCTGCACCAGAGCTTCCTCAATGGAGTCTTCGCAGAGTTCGCGGTCGTTTAGCAGGTCGAATTCCTCGTTGGCGTCGTTGCTAACGGTGTTTTCGGCCTTTGCGCGGCGGAAGTGGTCAATAATCTTGTTGTGTGCGACTCTGTTGAGCCACGCACCGAAGCGGCCGTTGTCTTCATAGCGGCCTTGGCGGATAACAGTGATAGCTTTAACAAAGGTTTCCTGGAAGATGTCGTTGGCGAGGTCTTCGTCCTTAACGGTCGACAGGATGTAGTTAAAGAGTGGTTTTTCGTAGCGTCCGAGCAGAGTGTCGAAGGCCAGATTATCACCGTTGGCATAAGCGTTCACCAACTCCTTGTCGGTGAGCTTAGTCATTATTTGCTGCATTGCGTTTATCTCTTATTATTAGTTAATTAGAGTAGCAGTGTGCGATAGGCTTATACGGTGTTAAAGGGTTTAAGAATATTTGATTTTATTGTCTGTGTAAGTGCAAAGTTACGATTTTTTTCGCAAACTGCAAAATATTTTGCAACTATTTTTCGTTGTCGGGTGTTTATATGATAAAATTTAAAACATTTTAGCTATTTATTATTTATTTCTACTATGAAAAAATTATTTATCGCGCTTTTTGTTGCTGCCGCATCGGCAGTCGGCGCACAGGCTCAGGAAGTTACCGTTAGCTACGGTGCCTACACTCAGATGGATGCAATGAACAACCACAAAGGTTTCGACAAAGTCAACACCGCCTGGGGTGGCGTTAACTTCGGACTCTATATTCCCGTGGCCAACGGCGTGAAGGTTGGTCCGAGCTATTCTTATTCAAGCGCTTTCACCCCTGCTTCGACCTATGAAATTCCCGGTCTGGGCGACTATTCACTCAAGAGCAAGGTGGGCTACCACACGCTGATGCTCAACGTGAAGGTCGATTATTTCAAAAACGACATTGTTAAACTCTATGGCCATGCCGGCGTTGGTGCCGTGATCAGCCACATGATGCCTAAATATCTTGAATCCTATAATAAAGGCTACTTCGCCTTCCAGGTTTCTCCTATTGGCGCAGAGGTTGAATTCATGCCCCACGCAGCAATTTTCGGCGAACTGGGCTTCGGTGCTCAGGGCCTTATTCAGGTCGGCGCTAAATATGCGTTCTAAATAAATTTTGTTTTCTATTCCGTTGGGAGGTCGCGCTCAGGCGCGGCCTCTTTTTTTGCGGCAGGCTCAGCTGAGGGCGCTAACAACGGCCGCAATGTCGGAGAAGGTGAAGGGCGTTTCCGGGGCTATGGTTTCGAGCGGGAGGGTGGTGTGGAGTCCCCAAACCTCGCAGCCGGCGGCGCGCCCGGCGCGTATGCCCTGCAGGGAGTCTTCAACAACGACGCAGCGGGTCGGGTCTTTTTTCAGCATCGATGCGGCCAGCAGGTAGCCCTCGGGGTCGGGTTTGCCGCGCTGAACCATCGAACCGTTGATTACCGCCGCAAAGCGCGGAGTGAAGTCGGGATACTGACGCTCCAGCTGCTGCATTTTCTCGGGGTTCGACGAGGTTACAAGAGCGGTCGGTATGCCCCGCCCGGCCAGAAGGTCGAGCAGCTCCAGGGCGCCGGGAAACATCGGATATTCCAGCGCGGAGTCGAAGCGCAGAATCCGCTCCATGATGTCGTCGCGCTCCTCGGGCTTGAACAAGCTCATTATGCTCGGCAGGGTCGTTCCCTTGATTGCGCGCGCAAAATCGGGAATGCCGGTGGGGTAGAGGGCTTCGGTTTCGTCCCAGAAGCGGGTGTAGAGCCCTTCGGAGTCGATCAGCACTCCGTCGAGGTCAAAAAGTATGGCGTCAGGCGTTTTGTTCATTGTTCTCCCAGATGTATAAGCGGTCGGAAAGGCGCACTTTTTCAGGCACTTTTATGGCAAAGACCTGGCCTTTTTCGGCGTGGTCGACCGGGCCGCTGTCGAGGTGGATTTCGGTTATGGTGGTTATGATTGCGCCGGTTGTCGGGCCGATGATAACCACTTCGTCGCCAACCTTAACGCTGCCGGCTTCGAGCAGAAATTCGCCAACCGACAGGCGCGAAAAATATTTGGTGCAGCGGGCGGCATAGCGCTTGGTGCGGGTGGCCGACGAGCCGTAGCGGCTGCTCCACTCGCCGAGCCGCTGACCCAGATAGTAGCCGTTCCAGAATCCGCGGTTGAAAATGCGGTCGAGCCGCGAGTTCCACTCTTCGATGCGCTCGGGGGTGAAGGTGCCGTTGCAAATGGCTTCGAGAGCTTCGGAGTAGCAGCCAACGGCTTCGGCAACGTATTCCGGACCGCGGGCTCGCCCTTCGATTTTCAGAACCCGCACTCCGGCTTCAACCATGCGGTCGAGGAAGTGGATGGTCTTCAGGTCTTTGGGCGACATTATATATTGGTTTTCAATGTCGAGTTGGTCGCCGGTTTCGCGGTCGGTAACGGTGTAGCTGCGGCGGCATATCTGAGCGCAGCTGCCGCGGTTGGCCGAGGTGTTGCGCTCGTGGAGCGAGAGGTAGCATTTGCCGGAAACGGCCATGCACAGAGCGCCGTGGCAGAACATTTCAATTTTCAGCGGCTCGCCTCCGGGGCCGGTTATGGGCTCGGAATTTATGGCGTCGAAAATGCCGCGCACCTGGTCGAGGTTCAGCTCGCGGGCAAGCACTATGGTGTCGGCCCATTGGGCGTAGAAGCGGGCGGTTTTGGTGTTTGAAATATTGGCTTGCGTTGAAATGTGGACTTCCACTCCGCGCGAGCGCGCATAGGTTATGGCGGCAATGTCGGCCGCAATGATGGCTGAGATTCCGGCCTCGGCGGCGGCGTCGATAATGGCGCGCATTGTCGGCAGGTCGGAGTCATACATTATGGTGTTGACCGTCAGGTAGGTTTTGATGCCTTTGGCGTTGCATTCGCGGGCAATCGGGGCGAGGTCGTCGATGGTGAAGTTCACCGCCGCGCGCGAACGCATGTTTAAACCTTGTATTCCGAAATAAACGGCGTCGGCACCGGCATTTATGGCGGCGCTCAGTGACTCGCGCGAGCCCACCGGCGCCATGATTTCAAAATCACTTCGTTGCATTGGCTTTCGAGTTGTTGTAGCCGATAATGTTGATGTCGCCCGAGAGTTTATATTTCTTTCCGTCGGCACCGAGGGCACGCACAACGTAGAAATATACGCCCGACGGTGCGATTTTTCCGTGAATGCGTCCGTCCCAGCCCTGCGACGGGTCGGTCAGGTGGGCAAGCAGCTTGCCGTTGCGGTCAAAAATATGGCAGTCGAATTCGACTATGCTCTTATAGGAGACTTTCCACTCGTCGTTGACGCCATCCGAGCCCCCGGGCGAGAATGCGTTGGGGCATTTCAGAACCGATTCGCCGATGAACACCGTGTAGACCTCCGATTCGGATTCGCATGTGCCGTCGGCGTTGGCAATGAGCAGGCGAACATAGGTAGTTCCCTGTTCGCGGAAATTATAGGTGAACTCCAGGTCGGAGTAGCGAATGAACGTTTGGTTAAATTCCGGGTCGCGCGCAAGCTCCCATTCGTGGTAGAGCGCGCCGTCGGTAATGGCGGCTGAAAAAGTGATTTCGGCGGGCCCTGAACCGCCCAGCGGCGAATCGTCCTTGATCTCGTTTGAAACCTCGCGTTCCTGCTCGGTGGCGCGGGTTTGGGCCTCAACGGCAGTGGGGTCGTAGGTCGGCGAAACTATTTGCGAGTCGCGGCCCCAATGGCGCGTAAAGCGGTCGCCGGCCAGGGTGAAGTCGGTTTGACAAAGCGGCGGAGTGCAGTGAATGTGGTCCGACAGCGACGCGAGCGTTTCAACGTGTTCCACTTGCTTGTAGGCGAACTCTTCGCTGTTGAATTCAAGGGTTGAGTAGCTGAGGGTGAACTCGCGGTTTATTTCGGCCGGAACGCCGGTGATGCCATAGTAGTTAATCGGCCCGGCTGAGCCGTTGAAGTCGAGCCAGGTTGTTGAGCAGTCGGTCTGGTCGGAGAGGCTGATTGAGGTCAGAACCGGCTCGTAAGCCGAGTAGTCAACAATCCAGAAGCAGGCCGTTGAGGAGCCGTCGGTTACTATATAGCCCATGTTGCCCTCGAGATTTGAAAGGGTCGAAACCGAACCTGACTGGGTGGAGGCCACCGGCTCGGCATAGCCGCCGCCAAGGGCGGAATAGCGCTGCCAGCTGACCTGCGAACCGCCGGCCGACTCATAGCTGACCCTGACTCCGCTAACCGAGTTGAGAACATAAACGGCGGTAAGGCCGGAGTTGGCGGCCGGTTCAACGGTTATGGCTTCGAGGGGATTACCCTTAAAGGTGAGCTCTGCCGCAAAAACTTGCGGCGGGCAAACCCAAATGGCGAGCGCAAGCAGGGCGCGGCGGATTAGCGGCGACATACCCAGGAGTCGGGGAAACGCGCGGCAAAAGCGCTGATTTGTTCGGCAGCGGCGCGGGCGGCTTCGGGAGTGTTGCCCTCGGCGGCATAAACGCGGAAGCGGCCACCGCTGTTGAGCACTTTGAGGTCTGCGCCGGATTCGGCAATGAATTCCGCGGCTTTGCCCTGGGTGGGGAGCGAAGCAACCACCACTACGTAGGGGAGCGGAGCGGCAACTTCGGGTCTGGCGATTGAAATCACACCTGACTTCGGCGCCATGGCCATGTTCAGCTCCAGGCCGGCGGGCTCGCTCAGAGGCTGAATAGTTTCAACCTCGGGCGGAGTGAAGGTGGGGGCGGCCAGGGAGGCGTGTTGAGCCGTTGAAATATCAATTGGGGTTGACAGCGCGAAGGCGAGCACCGACAGAATCATCGCTGCGGCGGCCACGCGCAACCAGCGCAGGCGCAGGGGAACGCGAACAATCGCAACTGCCTTTTCGGGCGTTTCGGCAGCCGGACGCACAACCTCGAAGGTCGGAGCGGCGGGCAGCAGACGCACCGGAGGGGGCATCAGCGCCCAGGCGGCAGCCGGCATGAACTCCAGTCGTCCGCCCGAGCGGCGGCGCAGAATGCCGATGCGGGGCAGGTTAACGGCGCCCTCGTTGCGTAGGCGGCGCTGGATCAGCGCACTCTCGGCGGCAACACGCTCGCGCGCCTGCTCGAACGAAATTTTCAGGCGGCGCGAAACCGACGATGCCAGCAGGCCGTCGTCGTGGGTCATTGCGGAGTTAAACGAAATTTCCCTGCGCGGAGGCAGCATCAGCCCGTTGCTGAGCTCGGCCTGGCAGCGGGTGGCAATAAAAGCGCCTACGCCCGGAATGATAACGCAATCATTTCGGCGTAAAAGCGTGGTTATGTGCAAACTGATGTTGTCTGTCATTGAATGAATGTGCAGGTGTTGGACTGCAAAGTTACAAAAATTTTTTGAAGGTTTTCAGTGTTGCCCAAAAATTTTTTGAAGTTTATAACTTTTTCGTCCCCGCGGTTGTTTAATGAGAAATAATGTGTAAATTTGCCACGTAAATACTTAACTCTTTAAATCAGAAAGAATGAAACACGTAACCAAAATTCTCAGCATTGCGGGCATCAGCGGCGCCATGCTCCTTTCGAGCTGCGGCTCGATGACTAACCTTGGCAAAGGTGCGGCCATTGGCGGCGGCGCAGGCGCTGGCGTAGGTGCCGGCATCGGTGCTCTCATTGGCGGCGGCAAGGGTGCCGGCATCGGCGCTGCCATCGGTGCAGCCGTAGGCTCGGGCGCCGGTATGCTTATCGGCAAGAAAATGGACGACCAGGCCAAAAAGCTCCGCGAAATCGAAAACGCCAAGGTTGAGGAAGCAACCGATGCCAACGGCCTTAAGGCTATCCGCGTGACCTTCGACGGCGGTATTCTCTTCCCTACCAACGGCACAACCCTCAGCGCAGCCGCCAAGGCTGACCTGACTCAGTTTGCCGCCAGCCTGAAGCAGAACCCCGAAACCAACGTGCAAATCTATGGCTACACCGACGACACCGGCACGCTCAAGGCTAACCAGAAGGTTGCAACCGGTCGCGCCGACGCCGTTGAAGAGTATCTGCTCCATAGCGGAATCTCGTCGACCCGACTCAGCGCCGAAGGTCTGCCCATGCAGAACTATGTTGCCAGTAACGAAACCGCCGCAGGACGCGCTCAGAATCGCCGCGTGGAAATCTTCATTTCCGCCAACGAGCAGATGATCAAACAGGCCGAGGCCGAAGCAGCTGCCCAGGGCCGATGATCGACACCGAAGAACTAATGACAATTGCCGAGCAAGCCAAGAATAATCTTGGCTTGCCCGACGTGCTTCCGGGGCTCTATGACCCTATCCGCTACACTCTCGCCGCCGGCGGCAAAAGACTGCGTCTGCAGCTCTGTCTGGCCTGCTGCGAGGCTTGTGGCGTCGACCCGGAAGAGGCTGTGAATCAGGCGTGGGGTATTGAAATGTTTCATAACTTCACTCTGCTCCACGACGACGTTATGGATCGCGCCGACACCCGCCGCGGCCGCCCGACGGTTCATAGAAAATGGAATGAGGCCACCGCGATTCTCAGCGGCGACACCATGCTGACTCTGGCAACTCAGCTGATTGCCCGTTGTCCCGACGACCATTTGCGTCCGCTGCTCGACCTGTTTAACTCAACTGCCATTAAAATCTACGAAGGGCAGCAAATGGACATGGATTTCGAGCAGCGCACCGACGTTAGCGTCGACGAGTATCTCGAAATGATTCGCCTGAAAACCGCCGTGCTCCTTTCGGCTGCGTGCGAGGCCGGTGCCATTATGGCGCATGCAACCGATGCGACCCGCCGCGCCTTCAGCCGCTGGGCTGAAAATATCGGCATGGCCTTCCAGCTCCAGGACGACTATCTCGACACTTTCGGCAATGCCGAAACCTTCGGCAAGACCCCGGGCGGCGACATTTTGAACGACAAAAAGACCTGGCTGCTCATAACCGCCCTTGACGAGGCTCCCGACCTGATTCGCCCGCTGCTCGGCGGCGAGCGCTCGCAGGCAAAAATCGACGCCGTCAAGGCCGTTTATGAGGCGCTGAATCTGCCGGCACGCATCCATGAGCTTATGGATCGCTATATGACCCTGGCCGCCGAAGCGCTCAACGAAGCCAACATTTCGCCCACCGACCAGAGCTGGTTTGCCGGGCTGAGCGCAAGTTTGTCGACCCGTCAGTCGTAAAACCTGACTGTGGCTCCCAGAGCCGGAAAAGTTAACTTCAGAATGCCGAGATCGTTGTTGATCTCGGCATAATTTTCGCCCGTGAGTTCGCGCCCTGTGGCGTCAATCCAACTGAGTTTATAGTAGCCCGCAAAGTTTGTGGGCGTGAGCCGGGCTTTGAGCATTCCCGGCTTCCAACTGTTGCGGTTCGTCAGTGCGCCGCTCAGGTAGTAGAGCTCGTTGCCAATCTGGCTGAGCGCGTATTGTCCTCCGGCGGTTGCCGTTTTAGGGTCGGTTTCGCGGTCGAGATATTTCCATTGCCGTCCGCCGGCAAGTTGCTCGGCGCTCAGCCCGGAAACCAGCCGGCCGAATGCGTTGGGATTCGTTTCGATTATCAGGTCTATGAGGTCAAAATTCTTCGATTCGGAGCTGACTCTGACCGTGTCGGTCGGGTAGGGCAGGCTCAGGGTTGCGGCTGCCTGGAGCGTGCGGTGGCCAACCAGGATTGTTGCCACGGAGTCGGCCCATTCGATTGCTATGGTGTTGGCTCCGCCGGCGGTGTCGACTCCGTCGGGGCAGGCAAAATCCTTGCCGTTGACCGAAATGGTTGCCGCCGGTCGGTCAATGCCGTCAACGGCTCCTGCGCCTGAAAAGCTGAAAATGATGCTTGCGCCGGGCCACCGGATTTGCCATTGGCCGCTGCGGAGATTGCCGGCCGACGCGCGGGCCTCGAAGGCAACGACTTCGCCCTCGGGAACCGGCGCCCGGCTCCCTTTGAAGTAGCGCACCTCAGCCGTCGCCTGCACCGCCACCAAACAAACTAACCAAACTAATTTCCGCATCATTAAATAGCTATCATTTTTTGCAAAGGTATGAAAAAAATTCGTAACTTTGCAATACCCAAACGAGAAAAATCCCAATGAGCCAGTTTATTCAACATAATGGTGACTACCGTAACCTGCTTACCTATAAGTTGGCTCAGAGGATTTCGGTTGTAACTGAAATTTTTGTTAGCCGATTCATTGCAAAAGGTTCGCGGACGGTAGATCAAATGCAGCAAGCTTCGCGCAGCTGCAAGCAAAACATTGTTGAAGGGAGTGCAGCCTCCGCTACCTCGAAGGAAACGGAAATTAAGCTAACGAACGTAGCACGTGCTTCCTTGAGCGAGCTTGAGGAAGATTATTTCGATTATCTTACTTTCCACAACATGCCTCTTTGGGAGAAGAATAGCCCACGCACATTGCGGTTAAGAGGCTACATCCGTTCCGGCAGGTTTGATAGTGAATATCGAGAACTTTGCCAGAGGTTGCCGGCTGAAGAATATTGCAATCTGGCTATAACGCTAATTAGGCAAACGCAGTATTTATTGGATAGAATGCTCCAGTCTCAACAGCGGCGTTTCCTTGAACAGGGCGGCATTCGCGAGGCTATGAGTAATGCCCGGCGCGAATATCGAAGTCAGCAACTGAATCAACAAAATCTACCTAATCGGAGTTATCGGAACTATCAGAACTATCAGAATTATCGGAGCTATTCCAATAATTCCGATAACTCCGATAACTCCAATAATTCCAATAGCTCCAATTAAGTTTATGAAAGTTTATCGGTCTTTGTTTTTGACCTTTGCCAAAATCGGGGCGTTCACTTTTGGCGGCGGATGGGCAATGATTGCCATTATGGAACGCGAAATCGTAGACAAACACGGCTGGCTCAGCCGCGAAGAGTTCATGGACCAGCTGGCCGTTGCTCAGAGCCTACCCGGCATCCTGGCCGTGAACATCGCCGTTGCTGTCGGCGACAAAATCGCCGGCACCCGCGGAACCATAGTGTCGGCCTTAGGCACTATCCTCCCCTCGTTTCTGATAATCCTTGCCATAGCCATTTTCCTCACCCCCGACATGATCAAGAACAACCCCACGCTGGCAGCCATTTTCCGCGGCATCCGTCCGGCCGTTGTGGCTCTGATTCTTGCCCCGCTGGTAACCAACTGGAAGCGCGCCGGAATCACCTGGAAAACGGCCATTATTCCCATTGGCGCGGCGCTGCTGATCTGGAGCAAACTGCCGGTGGTTTCCAACCCGATTCTCTATATTGTTTTAGGCATTGCCGGCGGCTGGTGGTTCTTCGGCAGAAAGGAGGAAGCTAAATGATTTACCTGAAACTCATCTGGTCGTATCTGAAAATCGGCATTTTCGGCTTCGGCGGCGGCTACGCAATGCTGACTCTCATCGAGCGCGAAATCGTTGGCAACGGCTGGCTGACCTCAACGGCGTTTACCGACATCGTTGCTATTTCGCAAATGACCCCCGGCCCTATCGGCATCAATTCCGCAACCTATATCGGCTATATGGCCCCGGGCATGAATAATCCGGAGTTCAGCAGCCCGCTGTGGGGTCTGCTCGGTTCGGTGCTCTGCACCTTGGCGGTTGTTTTGCCGAGCTATCTGCTGGTGCTCTATGCCTCGCATTTTGTTCGCCGCCACAAGGATAGCCTCGTGATTAAAGGCATTTTCAAAGGTCTGCGCCCAATAACCATCGGCCTGATTGCCTCGGCGGCATTGCTGCTGATGAACGGCGATAACTTCGGCACCGAAAGCGCCGACATAGTGAAGAGCATAGTAATCTGCGTGGCGGCTTTTGCGGCAACATATTTTGCTAAGGTTCACCCGATTATAGTTATCTGCGCCGCCGGTCTGGTTGGCTACCTGATTTACTGATGACCTACGCCGAAACCACCGACTGGCTGTTTGAGCAAACGGCAGTTTTTCAGCGCGACGGCGCTGCCGCCTACAAGCCGGGCCTCGAAACCATCAGCAGCCTTTGCGCAATGCTTGGCGACCCACAGCGGCGGCTGCGCTGCGTCCATGTTGCCGGCACCAACGGAAAGGGTAGCACCGCGTCAACCTTAGCGGCAATTTATCAGGCCGCGGGGCTGAAAGTAGGGCTCTACACTTCGCCTCACCTGGTCGATTTCCGCGAGCGCATACGCATTAACGGCAAAATGATCAGCGAGCCCGAAGTGGTTGACTTCGTTGAGCGCTGGCGCCGGTCAGGTTCGGAGCTGCAGCCATCGTTTTTCGAGCTCACTACCGCAATGGCATTCGAATGGTTTGCCCGCGAGCAGGTTGACTTGGCCATTATTGAGGTCGGCCTGGGCGGACGACTTGACTCAACCAACATCATTACGCCGCTGGTGAGCATCATAACCAACATTTCGCTCGACCACACCGGCTTGCTCGGCAACACCCCCGCCGCCATCGCCGCCGAAAAGGCCGGCATCATCAAACCGGGAGTGCCCGCCGTTATCGGCTATGCGCCCGACCCGCAGGTGCAGGCCGTTTTCATTGAAAAGGCAGCCGAAGTTGGCGCGCCGCTCGAATTCGCCCCCGAAATTGAAGCTGTTGAGCAGCCCGACGGAACATGGTGCTATCCTCAATTCGGCATCCACGGCTCGCTGCGCGGAGCATTCCAGCCGCGCAATGCCGCAACCGTTCTGGCCGCGCTTCGCCATTTGCCGCCGGTTGCGCCCGAGGCCGTTTGCCGCGGATTCGCTCAGGTTGAGCAGCTGACCGGTCTGCGTGGTCGGCTGACGGTTATGGAAACCGAGCCGAAACTGATTGTTTACGACACCGGCCATAATCCCGGCGCATGGGAGTATCTCGGCCCGGAGCTGGAGCGCATGCCTCGCCCGCTGGCAATTATCTGCGGTTTTGCTGCCGATAAGGATGTTGACTCAATTCTGCGCAAAATGCCCGCCGACGCGACCTATTACTTCTGCAAGCCGAGTGGCAACCGCGGTCTCGACGCCGACGAACTGCGCCGCAAGGCCGCGCATCTGAGCGGCCATAGTTGCGCGGACGTAAAAGCAGCGCTGGCAGAGGCCCGGACGACCACTGCCAGCTCCATATTCATTGGAGGCAGCAACTTTTTGATTGCTGACCTGCTGAAGGATTAACTATTACTTATTAACGTCGAAGATTTCGAATTCGGAGTTCTTGCTCTTGAATTCCGGAACGGTTTGCTTCATCAGTCTCACCAGGTCGGGAATGATGACTTCAACGGCAAGCTTGCGCATATTTTCGATTGTTGCCGACGCTTCGGAGTATTTATAGTCTCGCACTTTGGCAACGAAGATGCGGTCGTGGTCGGTCGGCAGGGTGTTCTCCATGCTTGCAAGCACTTCCTCATAGAGCTTTTCGCCGGGGCGCAGGCCGGTGTATTCGATGTTGATGTCGCGTCCGAGCTCCAGGCCGGCCAGGTTGATCATGCGCTTGGCCAGGTCGGCAATCTTGACCGACTGACCCATGTCGAACACGAAAATCTGGGTGCCG
The DNA here is from genome assembly GCA_964508865.1 of uncultured Bacteroides sp. Lineage (GTDB taxonomy): Bacteria > Bacteroidota > Bacteroidia > Bacteroidales > Muribaculaceae > UBA3263. Next base: position 20,088 of record CAZDVP010000005.1, read on the forward strand.
GTGGCGAATGTGGCGGCTTCCATGACCAGGCGGCATGCCTCGGGAATGGTCATGAAGAAACGGGTAATGTCGGGGTGAGTAACCGTTATGGGGCCGCCGTGTTCAATTTGCTCGCGGAAACGGGGAATAACCGAACCGTTGGAGCCGAGCACGTTGCCGAAGCGGGTGGTCACGAACTTTGTGCGGCCTTTGACTTCGCCCTTTTCAATGGCCAGTCCGAGCGACTGAACGTAGATTTCGGCCAGGCGTTTGGTGCAGCCCATGATATTGGTGGGGTTAACGGCCTTGTCGGTCGAAACCATAACCATTTTTTCAACGTCGTATTCAACGCACTTGTCGGCAACCTGACGCGAGCCGACAACGTTGACCTGCACTGCCTCGCAGGGATTCTCCTCCATCAGCGGCACGTGCTTATAGGCGGCGGCATGGAAAACAATCTGCGGCTTATAGCGGCGGAAAACCATGTCGAGGCGCGGCAGCGAGCGAACGTCGCCGATAACGGGCACGAAGTTCAGTTCCGGGAATTTATCTTCCAGTTCCAGGCGGATGTTATGGAGCGGAGTTTCGGCGTTGTCGAAAAGAATCAGCTGCTCGATGCCGAAAGTTGCCAGCTGGCGGCAGAGTTCGGAGCCGATGGAGCCGGCCGCGCCGGTAACCATAACCACCTTGCCCGAGAAGTTGGCCATGATTTCCTCCATGTTGATTTTGATTTCCTGACGTCCGAGCAGGTCTTCGATCTTGATTTTGCGAACGTAGTTGCCAACCGGCTGACCATGGTCGATTTCGTCGATGCCGGGGGTGATGTATGTCTTCAGGTCGTTCTGGTGGCAGAAAGCAATCAGGCGGTCCTGCTCTTTGCGGGCGTCGGCGGTGTAGGGGAACAGAACGCCTTCGATTCCGGTTTTGTTTTTGATTTTGAGAATGTCGTCGGCGGTTTCAAAATAGTGAACGTTATGGCCGGCAATGCTGTGGCCTCGCAGTTCCTTGCCGTGGGTAATGAAGCCGCTGACAGCATAGTGGGTTGAATGGCGCAGGCGCGAAATCAGGGCAACCGATTTGTCGCTGGTGCCGTAGACATGAACAATCTTAACGTTGGCTTCCTCGCGGGTGCGGCTGCGAACAACGTCGTAGAACACAACCATTATTACGCGCGTCAGCAGCAGGGCGCATATCGTAACCGCCCAGTCAACAAGAACCATTCCGAGCAGGAATTTGCTTGTTACGCCATGGTCGGTAAAGGCAATCATGCTGACCCACAGAAGCACCTCTTTGCCGAATGCAACTGCTGCCAGACGGCCGATTTCGCGCAGGGTGGAGTAGCGGATAATTGCGCGGTAAACGCGGCCGGCCAGAAAGGCAACGATGCTGGCGCCCAAAGAGCATAGCATCCACGAAGCAGTGTAACTACGCGAAAAGTCGCCCGACGGAATCAGCAGTGACAAAAGGAATATAACCAAGAGCGACGAACAAACCGAAACGAAAACATCGATGAGAAAAACAACGTGTGCTCTCAGATACTTGTCGGTTTTGAGCTTCTGCTCAAGTGGCGACATCCTATTTAATAAATTCATGATAGATAACAACTGCAAATATAACTTACACAATTCCCTGATTAGTGGGTAGCCGCAAAGTTACGGAAAAATTTCTATATTCCCAAAATTTATTTTAATCCATCTAAAATATTGACTGCACAAACCCTTTCGGCGCGCGCAAATGGTTAAGATTTGGAAAATTATTTGTTCGCATGGATTTTTTTGTTAAATTTGCGCTCATAGAAATTTAATTAACCATTCATTTATTACTTAACTATGGCAAAGGCTATCGGCTACGTCGACATCGACAGCAACCGCTGCAAAGGTTGCAACCTCTGCGTTGTTGCTTGCCCCGTAAGCGTTCTGGCTCTCCGCGAACAGGAGGTCAACGACCGCGGCTACCACTTTGCCTACGCCCTGAAGCCCGACGACTGCATCGGTTGCGGCTCGTGTGCTCTGGTGTGTCCCGACGCGTGCATCGAGGTTTATCGCCTCATGCCGGGCAAATGATTCAGCGGCGTAGAAAAAGAGATATTATCATGAAAGAACAGAAAGAAGTTAAACTCATGAAGGGCAACGAGGCAGTGGCCCATGCAGCCATCCGCTATGGCGTCGACGGCTACTTCGGCTACCCCATCACGCCCCAGAGTGAAGTCCTCGAAACCCTCGAGGAACTCAAACCGTGGGAAACCACCGGAATGGTGGTGCTCCAGAGCGAAAGCGAAGTTGCGGCTATCAACATGGTTTATGGCGGCGCAGCAACCGGCAAGGCCGTTATGACCTCATCGTCGTCGCCCGGCGTCAGCCTGATGATGGAAGGCATAAGCTATATAGCTGCTGGCCAGCTGCCAACGCTGATAATCAACGTTATGCGCGGCGGTCCCGGCCTCGGAACCATTCAGCCCTCGCAGGCCGATTATTTTCAGGCAACCAAAGGCGGCGGCCATGGCGACTACCGACTGATTGTTCTCGCCCCTGCCTCGGTGCAGGACATGGCTGACTTTGTGGGTCTCGGTTTCGACCTCGCGTTTAAATATCGCACTCCGGCCATGATTCTTTCCGACGGCATTATCGGCCAGATGATGGAAAAGGTTGTGTTGCCCGAACCGCGTCCGCGCCGAACCGAAGCGGAAATCGCCGAGCAATGTCCCTGGGCAGTTACCGGCAAACGCGGCCGCAAGCACCATAACGTAATGACCACCCTGGAGCTCGAATCGAAAACCATGGAGGAAAACAACCGGCGCCTGCAGCAGGTCTATGCCGAAATCGAACGCAACGAAGTGCGCTTCGAGGAGTATATGACCGACGATGCCGACTATCTGTTCGTTGCCTTCGGCTGCATGAGCCGCATATGCAAAAAGAGCATCCAGCAGGCCCGCGAGCGCGGAATCAAGGTTGGTTTGCTCCGCCCCATAACCCTCTGGCCCTTCCCCTATGAGGCCATAGCCCAAATTGCCCCGCGCATGAAAGGCATTCTGGTTGCCGAAATGAACGCCGGCCAGATGATTGAAGATGTGCGTCTGGCTGTTGAGGGTGCCGCTCCGGTGCGCCACTTCGGCCGCAACGGCGGCATAGTTCCGAACCCCGGCGAAGTTGTTGACTCGCTGATTAAACAGTTCAATATCCATGACTAAAGAAGAAATCCTCGCCCAGGGCGGCGCCAAAGTCAACGCCCGCCCCAAGTTGCTCCTCGATGCAACGATGCACTATTGTCCGGGTTGCTCCCACGGCGTGGTCCACAAGCTCGTGGCCGAAGTCATTGAAGAACTCGGCATGGAAGACAATGCCATTGGCGTTGCTCCGGTAGGATGCGCCGTGTTCGCATATAATTATATAGATATTGACTGGATTGAGGCCGCCCACGGCCGCGCTCCCGCAGTGGCCACCGCCGCCGCGCGTCTTAACCCCGACGCAGTGGTGTTCACCTATCAGGGCGACGGCGACCTGGCAGCTATCGGCACCTGCGAAACCATCCACGCCTGCAATCGCGGCGAAAACCTGACAATAATCTTTATCAACAACGGCATCTACGGCATGACCGGCGGACAGATGGCTCCGACCACCCTCGAGGGCATGAAAACCTCCACCACCCCTTATGGTCGCCGGGTTGATCTCAACGGCTATCCGCTCAACATCACCAATCTGGTAAAGGAACTTGACGGCACCTGCTACGTTACCCGCCAGAGCGTGCACACCCCCGCCGCGGTGCGAAAAGCTAAAGCCGCAATTCGCCAGGCATTTATCAATACCCGCGAAAAGCGCGGCACCTCGTTCGTTGAAATCGTTTCGACGTGCAACAGCGGCTGGAAAATGTCGCCCGAAAAGGCCAACAAGTGGATGGAAGAAAACATGTTCCCCAAATATGTTCCCGGCGAAATCAAAAACACAGTGAAAAACAATGACTAACGAAATCATCATAACCGGATTCGGCGGCCAGGGCGTGCTCTCGATGGGCAAGATTCTCGCCTACGCAGGCCTGCTCGACGGCCTGGAAGTCAGCTGGATGCCCTCCTATGGCCCCGAACAGCGCGGCGGCACCGCCAACGTAACCGTAATCCTCTCCGACGAGAGCATTTCCTCGCCCGTGCTCGACCAATATGACATTGCCGTGGTTCTCAACCAGCAGAGCCTCGACAAGTTCGAAAGCCACGTCAAACCGGGCGGCACGCTGCTCTACGACCCCTACGGCATTCACCGTCTGCCTTCGCGCTCTGACATCCGCGTTGTTGAAGTGCCCGCAACCGAGGCCGCAATCGCTTCGGGCAACATGAAGGCATTCAATATGCTGCTGCTCGGCGCCCTGCTCAAGCTCCACCCCATGGTGAGCCCCGAAACCGTTATCAAAGGCTTGGAAAAGACCTTGCCCGAGCGTCATCACCACCTCATTCCCATGAACCGCGAAGCAATCGCCAAAGGTGCAGAATTAGTATGACCGACTCCGACAAGAAGCGACTCTCGTCCGACCCCGACGGCCTGTTGACCTACGAGTACATAGCCAACCATATCGGCACTCCCGAGCTCGACATCGACTGGCTGGCCGACAATATCATCGACGTTGATGCCAACGGCCAGTTCACCGGCTCGGCCGCCCGCTATCTCAACGCCATCAATCCGGAGCTTTTCTCCCTTCAGATTGACCGGCTCATCGCCGCCACTATCGACAAAGACCGCGAGCACCGCTACCTGCCTGCCCTGATGCAGGGAATCTGGGGCAACGACTGCGAGGAGCGCGCCGCCGAACTCTCGGCCGCATCAAATAATTTCCGCCGAATCTATAAACGACTCTATCCAACATCTGCAATATGATTAAAAAATTTCTTATAGGCTGCCTGCCTGTTGTTTGCCTTGCCGCTTGCAGCGCAAAGGCTCAGGAAGCCGAATCCGAAACAAACGAAACTAACTCTCAATCTGAAACAACTATGGCCGAACAAAATCCCCAGACTGTCAACAAGGATGCTAAAGTTTTGATTCACACCAGCGAAGGCGACATCGAAGTGCAGCTCTACGGCGACACCCCCAAGCATCAGGAAAACTTCCTGAAGCTCGCCAAGGAGGGTTACTACGACGGCACTCTCTTCCACCGCGTAATCAATGAATTCATGGTTCAGGCCGGCGACCCCGACAGCAAGGGCGCTCCCGCCGATAAACACCTCGGCCAGGGTGGCCCCGGCTATCAGATTGATGCCGAAATCGTTTATCCCCGCCATTTCCACAAGCGCGGCGCTCTGGCCGCAGCCCGCACCGGCGACCAGGTCAACCCCGAACGCAAAAGCTCCGGCTCGCAGTTCTATATAGTGACCGGCAAGAAATATTCCGCGGCCGAGCTCGACCAGATGGAAAACCAGATGAAAATGGGCGAGATGCAAAACGTGTTCTATAAGCTTGCCGGCGAGCGTCAGGCTGAAATCCAGCAGATGCAGGCAAAGGGCGACCGCGAAGGCCTGCAGAAGCTCCAGGAGCAGCTGATTGCCGAAGCCGAACAGAAGGTTGGCAACGTTAAGCTCACCGAAGCTCAGCGCGAAGCCTACACCACAGTCGGCGGCACTCCTTTCCTCGACAACCAATACACCGTTTTCGGCGAAGTTACCAAAGGCATGGACATCGTTGAAAAAATTGAAAAGACCAAAACCGGCGCTCAGGACCGCCCTGTGGCCGACATTAAAATCCTCTCTACCGAAGTGTTGAACTGATTGCAGCGCACGGTATCAAATAAGCCCTATAGGTTCCAATCGCCTATAGGACTTATGTTGTTTTAATTCACACAATTATTGCTTTACATGAAGTTATCGAAAAAAACTTTTTGGGCTATAGTTATTGTTGGAGCCCTGATTGTTATACCGGCGATTGTTGCCGCCGTGTGGTATGCCTCGAGCGCCTGCCGTTTCGGAGTTGCCGCTCAGGCTCTGGAACTCGGCGATTATTGCTCGGCAATCGAAGATTTCAGCAAAATCGACAATGAGGACTCCAGGTATTATCAGCCGGCGTTGATTCTCGGAATCGAAGCATGCGCTGCCGCCGGCAAGGAGTGTCCCGAGGCCGCTCAATCCGGCCGTATGTTCAGCGAGCGCCTGGCAAAATTTGTGGAGAACACCCGGTTCACCGACGAAACCTTTCTGGCTCATTCCTACTACTGGCACAACATCTACTCCGCCTGGTATAACAACCACGATTCTGTTCAGGTCGACTGGGTTGAAGTTGCCGAGGCGTTCGAAAACGCTCAATTCAAAAGCGACTATCTGACCGATCTGGCCCGACTGACTGCCGGCTATGTTTATTTTATCCGCAGCTACTACACCAACGCCAGCCGCATGTTTGAAATGGTCAAGAACTCGTCTGACTCAACCATAATGAGCTGGGCAAGGGGCTATCTGGGCCTGATGAACCTCTATGGTGAGTCGGAGAAATATAACCGCCGCCAGGCCTATGAACTCCTGCAGTCCGCTCCGAAAGTAGGGCTGTTGGCAATGTATAGAGGCGACGCCATGCTCGTTGACAGCCGCTTGAGCCTGCGCCAGCGTGTTACCCGCGCCGCCGAATGCTACGACAGCATTACGCTGCCCGACAACATGAAGTCAACAACCAGCTTCCTTTCCAACATGATTATCGACCGCAAGAACATGGTCGACAGTCTGCTGAGCAACGAACCCTGGCGTTATCCCGGTTGCTCGGAGCCGGTCAATAATTTCATGATATTTTTCGAAGGCCCTTACACAACCTATCTGGGCAAGGATTATGTTGCCGACGGCTGGGGAATGTTTACCGGCCGCGACCGGTATGGCAAAAGCATAATGTGGTGTTCATTCGGTGAGTTCAATTACGCCAAAACCCATTTCCTTGCCGAACGGGAGCTTACCTTCGACTTCCGCGACGGTTACTACATCGTGTATTATGCTACCATGGGCCATACGCTCTGGGGCACCACGCCCGGCATCAATAACCCGGCCGCGTATAGCTGCAACGTAACGCCCCTGACAATGAACTTTGACCTGCAGAGCCTCTACAGCAATCCTTACTCGCCGATCTACGACCCCAAGAAGGCCAACTAAGTTATCTGCCAAGTTGCCCCCGGCGCGTTTTTAGCTTTGAGGAAAATTTCGTAACTTTGCAGAAAAATTTTTCCGACTATGTTTGAAAATCTCAGTGAAAGACTTGAACGGAGTTTCAAGATATTGAAAGGTGAAGGCCAGATTACCGAAATCAATGTTGCCGAAACCATGCGCGATGTTCGGCGCGCGCTGCTCGATGCCGACGTTAACTATAAGGTTGCCAAACAGTTCACCGACACTGTTAAGGCCAAGGCCCTGGGCCAGAACGTTCTGCAGAGCGTCAAGCCCAAGGAACAGATGGTCAAGATTGTCCACGACGAACTGGCTGCCCTCATGGGCGGCTCGGCCGCAAAGTTCGACCTGTCGGGCAACCCGACAGTGGTTCTGATGAGCGGCCTGCAGGGCTCGGGTAAAACAACCTTTTCCGGCAAACTGGCCCGCAAGTTCAAGAGCGAACAGGGCAAGCGCCCGCTGCTGGTTGCGTGCGACGTTTACCGCCCCGCGGCCATTGAGCAGCTCAAGGTGGTTGGCGAGCAGATCGGAGTGCCCGTGTTCACCGAGCCGGGCAACCAGAATCCCGTCGACATTGCCCTGAAAGGCGTGGCCTACGCCAAGGCAAATCATCTGGATCTGGTAATTGTCGATACCGCAGGCCGTCTGGCCGTCGACGAAGCCATGATGCAGGAGGTCGAGAACCTGAAAAAGGCGCTCAACCCCAAGGAAATCCTGTTTGTTGTTGACTCGATGACCGGCCAGGATGCGGTCAATACCGCCCGCACCTTCAACGAACGCCTCGACTTCACAGGCGTAGTTCTGACCAAGCTCGACGGCGACACCCGCGGCGGTGCGGCCCTTTCAATCCGCACCGTGGTCGACAAGCCCATCAAGTTCGTTGGCTCCGGCGAGAAAATGGACGCTATCGATGTTTTCCACCCCGAGCGTATGGCCGACCGTATTCTCGGCATGGGCGACATCGTTTCGCTCGTTGAAAAGGCCCAGCAGGATTTCGACGAAAAGAAAGCCCGCGAACTCGAACGCAAAATCGCCAAAAATAAGTTTGACTTCAACGACTTCCTCGAGCAGATTCAGCGCATCGAAAAAATGGGCTCGCTAAAGGATATCGCCGCCATGATTCCCGGTCTGGGCAAGGCGATTAAGGACGTTGAAATCAAAGACGACCCCTTCAAGAACATCAAGGCCATTATCGGCTCCATGACTCCCGCCGAGCGCTCCAACCCCGACATCGTCAAGGGCTCGCGCCGACAGCGCATTGCCCGCGGCTCGGGCACCGAAATTGCCGAAGTCAACAAAATCCTGAAGCAGTTCGACGAAATGCGCAAGGTAATGAAGTCGGCCGCCACGATGAAGAACCCTATGCAAATGATGAAGGCCGCACGCTCCATGCAGCAGATGCGTCGCCGCTAATTAACTCAGATAATAATGCAACAACCAATCATTATTGACGGCAAAGCTACGGCAGCGGCCATCAAACAGGAAATTGCCGCCGAAGTTGAATCGCGCGTGGCTCAGGGCAAAAAGCGCCCGCATCTGGCAGCAGTGCTCGTTGGCCACGACGGCGGCTCGGAAACCTACGTAGCCCATAAGGTCAAGGCTTGCGAAGAGTGTGGCTTCACCTCCACCCTGATTCGCCGCGAAGCTGACGTTACGCAGGCTGAGCTGCTCGAAATCGTTAATCAGCTCAATGCCGACCCCGACGTTGACGGCTACATTGTTCAGCTCCCTCTGCCCGCCCATATCGACGAGCAGGCAATAATCCAGGCGGTTGACCCCGACAAGGATGTTGACGGTTTCCACCCGGTCAACGTTGGCCGCATGAGCCTCGGACTCCCCTGTTTCCTCAGCGCCACTCCTGCCGGCATAATCGAGCTGCTGCGCCGCTACAACATTGAAACCCGCGGCAAGCACTGCGTTGTTATCGGCCGCAGCAATATCGTTGGCAAGCCTGTGGCATCGCTGATGATGCAGAAGGCGCAGCCGGGCAATGCAACCGTTACGGTCTGCCACTCCGCAACCCCGAATATCAAGGAAATCGTGCACCAGGCCGACATTATTATCGCCGCCATTGGCCAGCCCGGCTTCGTTACCGCCGACATGGTCAAGCCGGGCGCCGTTGTTATCGACGTTGGCACCACCCGAGTGCCCGACGCAACGAAGAAAAGCGGCTTCCGCCTCAGCGGCGACGTTGACTACCAGTCGGTCGCTCCCCTCTGCTCGGCCATCACTCCGGTTCCCGGCGGTGTCGGCCCCATGACAATCTGCTCCCTGATGCAAAACACTCTTTTGGCAGCTAAGAATAAAAACCGGTAAATAGCCTTGCTTCTCGTCGACCTGCTCTCGTTCATTTTGCCGCTGGTGCCGGAAATTGCCGACTTGCCCGGCCCCCGGGAGTCGGCCGACCTGCTTTTTGCCGGCGACGCCATGATGCACCAGGCGCAGATCGATGCCGCCAAGGTTCATGGCTTCGGCGGGTATTTCGACGAAATCAAGCCCTTTGTTGAGCGAGCCGACTTCGCGGTGGTCAACTTCGAGGCCTCGCTGGGCGGCGCTCCCCATTCGGGCTACCCCTGCTTTTCAGCGCCCGACGATTACCCGCGGGCGCTGACCGATGCCGGATTCGACTTCTTTTTGCTGGCCAATAACCACATTCTCGACCGCCGTGACCGCGGGCTTCACCGAACAATCAATCTGCTCGACTCGCTGGGCATTCCTCATGCCGGAGTCTACCACGATTCTGCCGCCCGCGACTCGCTGGTGCCCGCGCTGGTCAACGTTAATGGCTTCAAAATCGGCCTGTTGAACTATACCTACGGCACCAACGGCATTCAGCTCCGGGGCCCTGCCGTGGTCAACTATATAGACCGCACTCAGATTGCCGCCGACGTCAAGGCCGCCCGCGCTGCCGGCGCCGAACTGGTTGCAGTGTGCATTCATTGGGGCGCGGAATATAAACTGCTGCCGTCGGCATCGCAGAAATCAATGGCCCGCACACTGGTCGACCTTGGTGTCGACATGATTATCGGCGGCCACCCCCACGTTGTCCAGCCCATGGAAATGCTCTCCGGTCCCGACGGCAAGCAGGTGCTTCTGGTTTATTCGCTGGGCAACTTCATTTCCAATATGAAGACCAACGACACCCGCGGCGGAGCCATGGTGCGCGTTCATCTCGACCGTGATTCGCTGGGTCAGGCCCGTGTTTCCGGCGCCGCATGGTCGCCCGTGTTCGTCGAGCCGCCGTCGGCCACAGGTCCGAACTTCAGGCTCGTCAATCCGCATTCTTCCCCCAATCCCAAAGCAAAGGTCTTTCTGCGCAACGCAACCGACCTGTTCAACCGCCATAACCTCAACGTTCCACCCGACACACTGTTCTTCCAATGTATAAAATAGTTGACAAACAGCAATTTTCGGCCAACGTTGTCAAATTCGAAGTATTGGCTCCCCGAATCGCCAAATCGCGCCGGCCGGGCCACTTCGTAATTGTTATCGACAACGAAAAAGGCGAGCGCATTCCGCTGACCATTGCCGATGCCGACCCCGAGCGCGGCACCATAACCTTAGTAGTCCAGGCCATCGGCGACTCAACCCGCGCAATCTGCGCCATGGAGCCGGGCCAGGCGTTTGCCGACGTTGTCGGTCCGCTCGGACGCGCAACGCAGATTCGCCAAGGCGGCACGGTTGTTTGCTGCGGTGGCGGTGTCGGAGTTGCTCCGCTGCTTCCGATTATCCGCGCAATGAAGCAGGCCGGCTGCCGCGTGGTGTCCATTCTTGCCGCCCGAACCCGCGAGTTGATTATTCTTGAAGAGCAGGTGCGCCGGAGCTCCGACGAGGTTATTATCATGACCGACGACGGCTCGTATGGCAACAAAGGCCTCGTTACCAACGGCCTGGAAATGGTTTTGCAGCGCGAGCAGGTCGATGAGGTAGTTACCATCGGCCCGGCAGTGATGATGAAGTTCGTTAGCCTGCTCACCAAAAAATATGATGTTCCGACCATGGCTTCGCTCAACACAATTATGGTTGACGGCACCGGAATGTGCGGTGCCTGCCGTGTGAGCGTCGACGGCCGCAACCGCTTTGTTTGTATCGACGGCCCTGAGTTCGACGCCCACAAAGTTGATTTTGACGAAATGATTAACCGCCTACGCCCATGAACCCCACAGATCTGACCCCCAAGCAGCGCACGGCAATTCCGCGCGTTGAAATGCCCGAGCTCGACCCCGAATTTCGCGTAACGTCGCTCACCCTCGAAGTCAATCAGGGGCTCAGCCGTGAGCAGGCGGTGCTGGAGGCTTCGCGCTGTCTGAACTGCCCGAATCCGCAGTGTGTCACCGGTTGTCCGGTTTCAATCAACATTCCCGGCTTTATCAAGCAAATCGAGCAGCAGAACTTCAACGAGGCGCTGGCTATTTTGCGGCGCACCTCGGCGTTGCCCGCGGTTTGCGGCCGCGTCTGCCCTCAGGAAAAGCAGTGCGAAAGCAAGTGTATCTACAACAGAATGCAGAAGCCACCGGTGGCAATCGGCTACCTGGAGCGTTTTGCGGCCGACAACGGCTCGCTCCCCGCAGCGGAGCGCCCCGAGCCGAACGGTGTGAAAATCGCAGTTGCCGGAAGCGGCCCCGCCGGGCTCTCGTTTGCCGGCGCCATGGCCGCGCTGGGCTATGAGGTAACGGTTTTTGAGGCGCTCCATGCAGTTGGCGGAGTGCTCATCTATGGCATTCCCGAATTCCGCCTGCCCAACTCGGTGGTCGAAAAGGAAATCGTTGCCCTCAAAGCAATGGGCGTTGTTTTCGAAACCGACACCATTATCGGCAAAACCCTCTCCTATGACCAATTGCTCCAGATGGGCTTCAAAGGCATATTCGTTGCCAGCGGCGCCGGGCTGCCACGCTTCATGAACATTCCGGGCGAGAACCTGGTCAACATAATGTCGAGCAACGAGTATCTGACCCGCATCAACCTGATGCATGCCGGAACTCCCGGCTATGCAACCCCGGTTCCGCAGCCCGAAACAGTGGCTGTTATCGGCGGAGGCAACACAGCCATGGACTCATGCCGCACCGCCCGCCGAATGGGCGCCAAGCGGGTAATGGTTGTTTATCGCCGCAGCGAAGCTGAAATGCCGGCCCGCGTCGAGGAGGTGAAGCATGCGCGTCAGGAAGGCGTAGAATTCCTGACCCTCCATAATCCGGTCGAGTACCTGGCCGATGAGCGGGGTAGGGTGCGCGCAATGCGTCTGCAGCGCATGGAGCTCGGTGAGCCCGATGCCGACGGCCGGCGCTCGCCGCGTCCGGTCGAGGGTGATATCATCGAGGTGCCTGTCGATTTGGTAATCGTTAGCGTCGGCGTCTCGCCCAATCCGATTATCCCCGCCGCAATCGAGGGCCTCGAAGTCACCTCGCGCGGAACCATAGCCGCTAATGCCGAAACTCTGGAGTCGTCGATTCCGATGCTCTATGCCGGAGGCGACCTTGTTAGAGGCGGCGCCACAGTGATTCTCGCCATGGGCGACGGCCGCCGAGCCGCCGCTGCAATGCACAATAACCTTCAAAATAAACTCAAATGAGCTATATCGAACTCAATAGCGGCTGCATGACCGCTCGCATCAACACCCTCGGAGCCGAACTGGTCAGCCTGAAAAAGAATGGCCGCGAATACCTCTGGCAGGGCGACCCGAAGTATTGGCACGGCCAGTCGCCGCTACTCTTTCCCAACTGCGGCAACTTCTGGAACGGCGAGTATCGCCTTAACGGCCAGACCTACTCGCTGCCCAAGCATGGCTTTGCGCGCCAAATGGAATTCTCGGTAGTGAACCGGACTGAAACCGACGTTACCCTCGGCATCCGGTCCAACGACGAAACCCTGAAGTCCTATCCTTTTCCGTTCTTCCTGTTCGTTACCTATCGCCTCGGCGAGTCGGGGCTCAAGGTCGAATGGTTCGTGCGCAACGAGGGCGATAATGAAATGTTCTACTCCATTGGTGCTCACCCGGCGTTCTATCTTCCGGATTTCGACCCGTCGGAGCAGGTTCGCGGCTATTTCAGCTTCGAAACCGACAAGCCGATTGAATATCTCATCCCGACCGAAAAGGGCTGCGTCGACGACCTCCACCCTCAAACCCTCCGGTTAGACGAGCAGGGCATGATGCCGATAACAGCCAAAACCTTCGATATCGACACCTACGTTATCGAGTCGGCCAACATAAGCCGCTGCACCCTGCTGTCGGCGGAGCGAGTGCCTTTCCTTGCAGTAGATTTCCATATGCCGGTTCTCTCGCTCTGGTCGCCGACGGCTCAGCACCCCGACTGTCCTTTCGTTGCCATCGAGCCCTGGCTCGGCAGCTGCGACACCGTTGGCTTCAGCGGCGAACTCTCCGAGCGGCGCCACATCAACTCCCTCGCTCCCGGCCAACATTCGCTGACGGCTTATAGCATCACCATTTTCTGAATAAATTTTCGTAAATTTGCAGGTGATTAAACGCTGACAATGGCTCGCGAAATAAACGAAACTTCAATCCGCCGGATTCCTACCGTGTGGGTCCATGTTGCCGCCCTCATAGCGGTGACTGCCTGGGGTATGTCGTTTATCAACACTAAGGTGCTTCTCGACAACGAGTTCACTCCGGTGCAGGTCTATGTTTTCCGATGTGCCATTGCCTACGTTATAATGCTTGCATTCAGCTTCCGAAGCCTGCAAAAACTCAACTGGCGCCACGAACTGCTTTTTCTGCTCTGCGGCGTCAGCGGCGGCTCAATCTACTTCGTGTCGGAAAATGCCGCGCTGCTCTACACGTCTGCAACCAACGTTTCGCTCATCACCTCGCTTTCGCCGCTGATTTCGGCCCTGCTGGTGTTCCTGCTCTACAAAGAGGAGCGACCCACGACCGGATTCTTTGCCGGCTCTGTGGTGGCCATGATTGGCGTGGCCATGGTTATTCTGGGGAGCGTCGAGGGCAGCGAGTCGGAGGTGGAGCACTCCTTTTTCGGCGATATACTCAGCTTTCTGGCGGCAATCTGCTGGAGCGTCTATGCCATTCTGCTGCGCAATCTCCAGGCGTTTTATTCGCCCATAGTGGTTACGCGCAAAACCTTTTTCTACGGCCTGCTGACCGCTTTGCCTTTTTTGCTGCTCGAACCCTCGCAGATTTCATTGGCCGACTTCGCCAAGACTCAAGTCTGGTCAAACCTGCTGATTCTGGCGGTGTTCGCTTCGTCGCTTGCGTTTCTGATCTGGGCGTGGGTAATTCGCCGCATCGGGGCGGTCAAGGCGAGCAACTATATTTATTTCCAGCCGATATTCACTTTGATTTTCGGCTATATAATCCTTAATCAACACACTTCGGCAATATCTTTTATTGGCTGCATCGTAACCATTGCGGGCATTTACGTCAGCGAGCGCCTTTCGAAGGAAACACGCCGACTTCATCATTAACGGCATGAATTGGGACCGGCTTATTTCCGATAAACGATTCGGACTTGAAGACTATGATAACCGTCGCGGCGAAACACGCAGCGACTTTCAGCGCGACTATGACCGCCTGGTGTTCTCCTCACCGTTCCGCCGGCTGCAGAACAAAACCCAGGTGTTCCCGCTCCCGGGCAGCATTTTTGTTCACAACCGCCTGACCCATAGCATGGAGGTTGCCTGCGTGGGCCGTTCGCTGGCCCGCGAGGTGGTGATAGTGTTGCAAAAAAAATATGCCGCCGAGCCCTGGGTCGGAAAGCTCGCCGATATCCCCGACATTGTGGCAGCCGCCTGCCTGGCCCACGATTTGGGCAATCCGCCTTTCGGCCATAGCGGCGAAAAGGCCATTTCCACCTTTTTCTCCGAAGGCCCCGGCGCTTCGCTCCAGTCGGAGCTTACTTCCGACCAATGGTCTGACCTGATTAACTTCGAGGGCAATGCCAACTCTTTCCGTCAGTTGACCCATCAGTTCCAGGGTCGCCGTCCGGGCGGCTACGCAATGACCTATTCGATGCTCGCGTCGATAGTCAAGTACCCCTACGAAAGCCGTGTGGCCCTCAAACCCAACAAGTTCGGATTCTTCTGCACTGAAAAGGAGTCGTTCGGCCGCATTGCCAACGAACTCGGCCTCAAGCGCCTGCCCGCAGCAAATAACCTGATGAACTATGCCCGCCATCCGCTGGTTTATCTCGTCGAGGCGGCCGACGATATCTGCTATGAAGTTATGGACCTGGAAGATGCCCATAAGCTCAAAATCCTTTCGCACGACCAGGTGGTCAACCTCATGCTCAACTTTTTCAGCGGCGCAGACCGCGAGCACCGGCTCGAGGTTATGGCGCGCATTGCCGACCCGAACGAGCAGGTGGGCTATCTGCGTTCATGCGTCATCGGGCGACTTGTTGACTGCTGCGCCGAGGCCTTTGTGGCTCACGAGCAGGAAATTCTCGACGGCACCTTCTCCGGTTCGTTGCTCGACTATATCCGCCATGCCGAGCGCGCGGCCTATGAGGAGTGCAACCGCGTTTCGTGGGCAAAAATCTATTCCGCCCCCGATGTTGTCGACATCGAGCTGGCCGGTAACCGCATCATAACCTTTTTGATGGAGAAACTGATTCATGCCGTCCGCTATCCCGACCTGAACTATTCGCGCCTGCTTTTGAGCAAAGTGCCCGAGCAGTATGACGTTCACTCCACTGACCTTTTTACCAAGGTGCAGGCTGCGATCGACCATGTGGCCTCCATGACCGACGTTTATGCCCTCGATCTCTATCGCCGCCTGAACGGCCAAACCCTTCCTGCCGTATGATAAAGAGATATCTGACCTTACTTCTGATATTTTTTGCGGCAGCTGTCGCCGCGGCTGCAACGTATTCTGTGGGCACGGTTCCTAACGTCCACCTTGCCGACAGCACCCGCTTTGTTTCCAATCCCGACGGCATCCTTTCGCCCGAGGCTGAAGCCCGGGCCAACGAGCTTTTGCGCGGGCTCATGCGCGAAACGTCGGCCGAGGTGGCCTGCGTGGTGGTTGACGACATCGATCAGGAGCCCGATGATTTTGCCACCGACTTGTTCCGCCGCTGGGGCCTCGGCAAAAAAGACACCAACAACGGTGTGCTCGTGCTCATTGCCAAAGATCGCCGCCGCGCGGTTATCCGCACCGGAACCGGCGTTGAGGGCCTGCTCCCCGACGGCCTTTGCGGCTCGATTATCCGCGCCAACATGATTCCGAACTTCCGCCGGGAAAACTACGACGCCGGAACCCTCGGCGCCCTGGCCGACATTGCCGGAATCCTGTCAACCCCCGAAGCGCGCGAGGAGGTTATGAGCAAGTATTCCAACAACGCTGACGAAGATGATTTCACCGGCGATGATTTCTTCAAACTTTATCTGTCGTTTTGTGTCCTCCTTGCGGTTATAGCGATTGTGATGGTGGCCTTTCTCTGTTTTACCACGCGTTCCTTGCCGCGCCAGCAAAAATACCTGAGGCTTCATAAACTTTCAAATCCGCTGCTCATAGCCTCGTTTGTCGGTTTGGGCATGCCGTTGGTTGCATATTTAACGGTTTACCTCTACTGCCGTCATTTGCGCCGCGGAAAGCATTTGTGTCCCACTTGCGGAAGGGCCATGAAGCTCATCGACGAGCAGCGCGACAATGATTTCCTGACCCGCGAGCAGGATATTGAGGAGCGCGTCGGCTCGGTTGACTACGACGTCTGGCTCTGTCCGGCCGACGGCACGACCGAAATCCTTCCCTACGTTCAGCCTGCCTCGGCTTTCAAGGAGTGTCCGGTTTGCCATGCGCGCACTTTCCACGTTGTCAGCGACCTGATTACCCGCCAGCCAACCACAACTCACACCGGCTTGCGCGTCGTTACCAGCCGGTGCGTTAATTGCGGTTTCGAGGATTCCGAAGACCACACCATTCCGAAGGTGGTTCCGCCCGTGGTGATTGTTGGTGGCGGTGGCGGCCGAAGCGGCGGTGGCGGTGGCTTCGGAGGCGGCAGCTTTGGAGGAGGTTTCACGGCCGGCGGCGGCGCAAGCGGAGGCTGGTAACTATGCACTCAAACCGTTTTCTCCTCATTTGTCTTGCCGCGGTGGCGCTCTGTTTGGGCGCGTGCTCGTCGAAGAAAAAAGCCGTGGTGGTTAAGAATCCGCGGCCAACTCCGGTTCATGTCGTCCCCTCGACCGACAAACAGCTGAAAAAACTCATGGCCGAGGCGCGCTCATGGATAGGCACACCCTATCTCTATGGCGGTGCGACCAAAGGAAAGGGCACCGATTGCTCCGGAATGATCATGCAGCTATTCAACGATGTTTATGGCCTTAAGCTGCCCCGCTCAAGCGCCATGCAGCGCGAGGTTGCGCGCCCGGTAAAGTTCGACAAAATGCGTCCCGGCGACCTGATTTTCTTCACCACCGGCAAGAGCAGCTCGCGCGTTAACCACGTCGGGCTCTATGTTGGCGATAACCGGATGATTCACGCATCGTCGTCGCGCGGAGTAATGGAGTCGGCGCTGAATCTGCCCTATTGGCAGCAGGCCTATCACTCGTCGGGCTGCGTAATCGAAACCGATGCGAAAAAGGCGCTGCAGAAGTCGCCGGCCATTCCCGACACCACCTCTGTTTCGATTCCGCTCCAGGACCTTCAGCGGCTCTATAATGCCCTCGACCATCAAATTGATTCCATCTATGTTTCAAACCCCGACATATTCGATTGAACTGCTTGCTCCGGCGCGCGATGCCAACGTTGCCATAGCTGCTATAAACAGCGGCGCTGACGCCGTTTACATCGGTGCTGAATCGCATGGCGCCCGCGCTGCGGCCGGAAATTCCGTGGCCGACATCGCGCGGGTTTGCGACTACGCCCATCGCTTTGACGCAAGGGTTTATGTAACCGTCAACACTCTGGTCTACGACCGCGAGCTTGCGGCGGTTGAGCGCCTGATCGGCCAGCTCTACCGCGCTGGAGTGGATGCGCTGATTGTTCAGGACCTGGGGCTGCTGCGGCTCGATTTGCCCCCGATTGCGCTCCATGCGTCAACTCAGTGCGACATCCGAACCCCCGAAAAAGCCCGCTTTATGCAGGATTTGGGCTTTTCGCAGCTGGTGCTTCCGCGCGAGCTAACGCTCGACGAAATCCGGCAGATGCGCCGGGCGGTAACCGTTCCGCTCGAAGGGTTCATTCATGGAGCCTTGTGTGTCAGCTATTCGGGCGACTGCCGCGCGTCGCTGCTAAATGGCGGCCGCTCGGCCAACCGCGGCGAGTGCGCGCAGATTTGCCGCCTGCCCTATGATTTGCTCGATGCCGAAGGCAACGCGCTTATGACCGGCAAACACCTGCTTTCGCTGCGCGATCTGAACCGCCTGAATTCGCTGACCGAGATGATTGACGCGGGCATATCCTCGCTCAAAATCGAAGGGCGACTGAAGGACGAGGCTTATGTGAAGAACGTAGTGTCGGCCTACGACCGCCAGCTGCGCCGGCTGGGCGTTGCGCGCACATCGTCGGGCCTGGTTGAGCGTTCGTTCACTCCCGACGTTGCCCGCAGCTTCAACCGCGGGTTCACTACGCATTTCCTCACCACTCCCAAGCCCGCCGCGGGCACTCTGGCGTCGTTCGACTCGCCCAAAAGCCTCGGCCCGGAGGTGGCAACAGTCGTGGCGGCCCACGGCAAAAAACTTACTGTCAGCAATCTCCGCGCTCCGCTGGCCAATGGCGACGGCCTTGCTTTCGTGACCCCGGCCGGAACGGTTGGTTTCCGCGTCAACCGCTTTGAAGCGCCGGCAACAATTTTTACCACCGAGGTTGTTTCGTCCCTGAAGCCGGGAGTCAGGCTCCACCGCAGTTTCGACAAGGCGTTTGCCGATTCGCTCGCGCCCGCCACTTCGGCCCGGCGCTACATTCCGCTGAATCTGACCTTGCGCCGCGCCGGCCGGTCGCTCGTTCTGGAGCAGACCGGCGGCGGAGTTTCCGCTTCGGTGCTTTTTGCAGAACCGGAGCAGGCCAAAACTCCGCAAACGGAGGCGCGCCGCCGAGTGCTTGCCAAGTTGGGCGACACTCCTTATCGCCTCGAAGAGCTTACCGACAACCTCGGTGCGGAATTCATTCCCGCATCGGTGTTGACCGCCCTGCGCCGCGACTTTGTTGTTGCCCTCGATGCCTCGCGCACAGCCCGCTTTGAGCGCCCGCTGCGTAAGCCGGAAAATCCCGATGCCCGCTGGCCCTACGGCGACTCGCTCGACTTCCACGCCAACGTTGCCAACCGCCTGGCCGAGCAGGTTTATCGCGACCATGGCGTTACCGGCAAAATCGAACCCGCCTGGGAGGTGGAGCTGCCTGAGCCGGGCGAAAATCTGATAATGACCACCCGCTATTGCCTGCGGCGCGAGCTCGGCTGCTGTCTGAAATCGCCCGAGGGCAAACGCCTGCCGGAGCCTTTGTTTCTGAAGGCTGCTAACCTGCCGGCAATGAAGATTTGTTTCGACTGCCGGAATTGCCAAATGAATTTGATTAAAATTTCGTAACTTTGCTCCCGATATGGAATCAATCAAGCAACTCTATAAGATTGGCTACGGCCCTTCATCGTCCCACACCATGGGACCCCGCAAAGCCGCCAAGGCTTTCGGCAAAGCGTATCCCGACGCCGCCCGCTATGAAGTGACGCTCTTCGGCTCGCTGGCAGCTACCGGCAAAGGTCACCTCACCGACAAGGCGGTTGAGGAACCGCTCTCAAAAATCGCTCCGGTCGAAATCGCCTGGGAGCCCGACGTGTTCCTGCCGTTCCATCCCAACGGCATGCGTTTCCGCGCTTTCGACTCCGAAGGCAAGATAATGGGCGAGATTACGCAGTATTCCATTGGTGGCGGCGATGTTATTGCCGAGGGCGAATCGCGCCGTGCCTCCGAGCCGGTCTACGACATGACCACCATCGGCGACATCCTCAAATGGTGTGACACAACCGGCCATTCCTTCTGGGAATACGTTGACAAATGCGAGGACCCCTCGATTTGGGACTATCTTGCCGAAGTGTGGGACACGATGAAAAAAGCGGTTCTCCGCGGCATTGAAAACGAAGGCGTGTTGCCCGGCGGACTCGGCGTGGCCCGCAAAGCCACGAGCTACTATATGCACGCCTCCGGCTATAATGCCTCGCTGAAATCGCGCGGCCTGGTCTATGCCTATGCCTTGGGCGTCAGTGAGGAGAATGCTGCCGGCGGCAAAATCGTAACGGCCCCGACCTGTGGCTCGTGCGGTGTGCTTCCCGCGGTGCTCTATCATCTCCACACCTCAAAAGGTTTCAGCGAGCAGCGCATTCTGCGCGCGCTGGCAACTGCCGGCCTGTTTGGCAACGTTGTCAAACACAACGCCTCGGTTTCCGGAGCGGAAGTCGGTTGCCAGGGTGAGGTAGGGGTTGCCTGCGCAATGGCCGCAGCCGCAGCCTCGCAGCTTTTTGGCGGCACTCCCCGCCAGGTGGAATACTCCGCCGAAATGGGCCTGGAGCACCACCTGGGGCTGACCTGCGACCCGGTTTGCGGCCTGGTGCAGATTCCCTGCATCGAGCGCAACGCCTACGCCGCCGCGCGAGCTCTGGACGCCAACCTCTACTCGGCGTTCTCCGACGGCCGCCATTCGGTTTCGTTCGACCGCATCGTGGAAGTGATGAAGCAGACCGGCCACGACCTGCCTTCGATCTACAAAGAAACCTCCAAAGGCGGTCTGGCAACAATCCGCTGATCAGCGCGCCGTTGCGTAGAAGTCGAGAATGCGGGCGCGCAGAATCAGCTCGTAGCGGGCCTGGGCGCGTTCCGACATCGATTTGACGAACGCATTCTTGGCGTTTTCGAAGTCAACGGGAGTTGCACGGCCAACCTCATATTTTCCCTGCACGGCTTCCAGAGCGGCGGCCGACGAGGTGCAGGCGTCTTCGGCGGCTGCGAGTTTTTCGCGGGCGCCGATTGCTTGATAATAGGTTTCGTTAACGGCTTTAAACAGATTGTCTTTTTGCGTTTCCAGGTTCAGTTCGGCGCTGAGTGCCTGCAGGCGCGCCGAGCGGATGTTGTTGCGGGTCGAAAGACCGTCGAAAATCGGAACCGACAGTTGCAGGCCGACGTATTGACCGAAGTTGTGGCGGAACTGCTGGCCAAAGCTGTCGTTGGGCCTGCCCGACAGGCGATAGTAGTTTGAACTCAGCCCGGCGTTGAGGTTCAGTTTGGGAATATAGCCCGTTTGAGCGAGCTGAATGCGGCGGTTGGCGGCGTTGATTTGCAGCTCGTTGGCGCGGATTGTGTGGTTAATGGAAAGCGCGGAATTGAACACCGACTGCGGGTTGCGGATTTCGGGTTGCTCGTCGGTGTTGAGCGCAACAACGTCGAAATTCTCAACCGATTCTATGCGCAGAAGCTGAGCCAGGTCCAGCAACGCGAGCCGGCGGTTGTTGGAGGCATTGACCAGCTGGAGTTTGGCCTGCGCCAGCTGCGAGCGCGCATCGAGCATGTCGGCTTCTGGAATCTTGCCGGCTTCGAGCAGCGCCCGGCGCCGGCTGAGTTCCTCGGCGGTCAGTTCGGCCTGAGCCGCGGCAACCCCTTCGAGTTCCGAGCAGTAGAGCACCTGGAGGTATTGGGCCATTACGCGCAGCGTAACGTCGTCTTTCGACGCTTCCAGCTGCTCCACAATGGCAACCAGCGAGGCCTTGGCGTAGTCAACGTTGCGAACGGTTTGCAACCCGTTGAACAGCGGCAGCTGCAGCCCGGCCGACAGGCCGAAGTTGGCGGTGTTCTGATTGGCGTAGATGTTCGATGAATTGAGCGAGCGGCCGAAGTTCCACGATTGCGATGCGCCGCCCGAAATGGTGGGGAGCACTGCGTCTTTGGCCGCGGTTAGCTGCTGCTGGGCTGTCTGGCGGTCGATTTCGCGCTGGCGAACGGTCAGGTTGTTTTCAATGGCGTAGGCAATGCACTCGTCGAGAGTCATCAGTTGGGCCGACGCGCCGGCGCAGACTGCTGCAAGCAGTCCGGAAAGGATTATGCGTTTCATTGCTTCAGTGCCCCACGGAGTTTGTCGGCAGCGGTGATGCCACCGGAGATTTCGATATTCACGCCGTCTGAAAGGCCGGTTTCAACCTGGCGGCGCTCAAAGGTCTGCTTGTCGGCGTCGGTCAGAACATAAACGAACGCATCGTCGCCAACGAATTCAACAACCGCTTCCGGAACGCTCAGCACTCCGTCGGCCCGACGCAAAACAACCGAGGCGTTGGCGCTATAGCCGGCGCGTAGGGCCGACACATCGGGCAGCTTCACTGCGGCCTTGATTTCGAAGGTGTTGGTGCCGTTATTGCTCTCGGCCTTGGGCGAGATATATTCAATCTCGGCTTCGGAGGCTATATCTTCCAGCGCGCCGATGGTAATGGTTGTTGGCTGGCCGATTGCGAGCAGACCCACTTCGGTTTCGTCGACTTTACCTTTGAAAATCAGGTCGTTCATGTCGGCCACTTTGGCAATGGTGGTGCCGTCGTTGAAGGTGTTGGACTGGATAACCGATGAGCCGACCTTGACAGGCACGTCGAGCACCAGTCCGGTTATGGTTGCGCGCACCAGAGTGTTTGAGCCCTGGGCGTTGGTGGAGCTGACGCCGTCGCGAACAATCGAAAGAGCATCGCGCGCGGAGGTCAGTTCGATTTCGGCATTGCGTAGCGCGGTTTGCGATTCTTCATATTCCTCGCGCCTAACGAATTTTTTGTCGAACAGCTCGGCGGTGCGCT